>SPDF01000058.1 GCA_004525055.1 Gemmatimonadales bacterium
CCCGGATGGTTGCGATGAGATCGGGTCGGGTCCCGTGGAGTGCGGGAAAGAGGCCGAACAGCACCGCGGTCGCGACCGCCAGGAGCGTGGTGAAGGCGAGCACGGTCACATCGAGCTGCGGAACGAAGAACGAGGTGTTGTCCGTCGGCAAGATCGAGCTGATCCCGCGCATCGTCAGCGCCGCCACGCCGAGTCCCACCAACCCACCAAGGATCCCGAGGAGCAGTGATTCGGTGAGGAGCTGTCTGGCCAGCTGCCAGCGTGTTCCGCCAATGGCGAGGCGCACCGCCATCTCCCCCGACCGGGCCGCACCGCGCGCCAGCAGGAGATTGGAGATGTTGGCGCAGGCGATCAGCAAGACCAGGAGGGTGATCCCGAACAGCATCGTAAGCGGCGTGGACGCCTCGGCGCGGACACGACTCTGCCCGAGGGAGCCAGGGGTGAGGATCACTCGCTTGGCCCGGAACTCCTCCATCATCTTGTCACTCATCCCCCGCTGCAGCGCAACTTCGACGTTCTGGATGACCGCGGCGTACTGGACGTTGATCGAGGCGGAGGCCTGCTCGATCGAGACGCCGGGGTTCAGCCGTGCGAAAAGATACGCCCAGTACCGGCGACGGTTGTCGAACGTTGTGACGGAGCCCGCCCACCCCGGTGTCATCGCCTCGTTCATGGTGACCGGCACGAAGACGCGGGGGGTGCTCCCGAGCGTCGTCCCCTGGAAGCCCCGCGGGGCGACGCCGATGATCTCGAGCGATTCGCCATTGACAATGAGTGTCTTGGAGAGGATGTCGGGGTCGCCGCCGAGCGGCCCCAACCAGTAGTCGTAGGCCAGCACCGCGACGCGTCCGTCACCCGGAACCCTCGTATCATCTGGGCCAATGAGCCTGCCGAGAGCCGGCACGACGCCCAGGACCGGGAAGTAGGAGCCCGACACCATGAGCCCCTCGGCGCTGATCGTCCGGCCCTGGGCGGAGATGTTGGCGCCGAAATCGACGTGGGCCGCGATGTCGGTGAAGACCTGCTGTTCCCGCTGGAGGTCCAGGAACATCGGATAGGAGAAGATCTCGTCGCATTCGCCGATATCACTGCAGGACTGCGAACCGGGATTGGGGCCCGGCGCCTTCAGATTGACCAGCCGACCCGGATCGGGCACCGGAATCGGGCGGAGGAGCATCTGATCGACGATGGAGAACATCGCCGCGTTCGCCCCAATCCCCAGAGCGAGGGACGCGATAGCGACCCCCGTGACGAAGGGGCTCTTCAAGAGGTGGCGGAAGGCGAGACGGATGTTTCCCAAGTCGGCGTCCTCGGTGGGGTTAGTTCTATTAGACGAACGAGACCCCAAAAAGGTTGCACATCTGGACGTTTCAGCCGCCGACTGGCTAGTCCCCCCGGAGGGCCGTGACTGGATCGATCCGGACTGCCCGGGCGGTCGGGACCCCGCTGGCCGCGAGGCCCAACAGGGCCACGCTCACGGCCACCAGAACCAGGACCATCGGGTCGGTCGGGCTGACCTCGAAGAGCAGCGATTCCAGCACCCGGGTGCCCGCACCGGCACCGGCCAGGCCGATCACGATGCCGGCTGCGACCAGCCGGAGCGATTGGCCCAGGACCAGGGCGACGATCTGGGCCACGCTCGCCCCCACGGCAATGCGGACCCCGATTTCGCGCTCCCGCTGCCCCACCACGAAGGCGATGACGCCGTAGAGCCCCACGGCACTGAGCATGAGAGCCATGAGGGCCGCCGCGATGATCAGGATCAACGTGAAGGTCCGCCGGGCCATCGACTCCGCCACCAGGTCCGTCATCAGCCGCGCCTGCGAAACCGGGATGGTGGCATCTATCTCCGTCATCGCGTCGCGGACCATCGACTGGATCGCCGCGGCAGAGAGGGTTGGTGCCTTGATGACCAACCGGATATCGAGCGGCCAGTTGTTGGTGGGCGCGCTGTCCGGCGGCACGATGGCGAAATAGGCAATCTCGTCCGGCGGCGCGTCGAGGGAGGTCATATGGACCTCACTCGTGACGCCGACGACGCGGTCCCAGTGGTCTCCGCCCCGGCAGCAGCGCATCTGCTGCCCAATCGGATCCTGATCGGGCCAGAGGCGGCGCGCCAAGGCCGGCGAAATGACGACGCCCCCGACGTGACGCACGGCGTCGGCCCAATCGGGCGCCCGACCCCGGACCTCGATTCCCATCGTCTCGAAATACCCCGGTGCGGCATGCATCGTGGCGACGCACCGCTCGCGCCCCGGCGAGCTCCCGCTCCCCGCCGCCATCACACCGGTACATCCCTGGGCACCCGAGAGGGGAAGCGCCTCTGCGAACCCCACCGACTGCACGCCGGGAGCGGCGCCGATCTGCTCGGCGAGTCGGCGGTAGATGGTCGCCGCGGCGTCGTAACTCCGATAGGCCGCCCGGGAGAGCGCGACGTCCAGGGTGACCACCCCACGCGGCTCGAATCCGTCGTCGACCGCGCGGAGTCGGAGACCGCTTCGAATCAGCAGCCCCGCGCCCACCAGCAAGACGACCGTCATCGCCACCTGACCGACCACCAGGGAATTGCGAAGCGCCATGCGGGCTCGCGAGGAGGTCAGCGTCCGGGAGCCCTCGCGCAGCGCGTTGCTGTCGGCACGGGCATGCGTCATCGGGAGCATCCCGAGCCCCACCCCAATCACCGATGCGAGCCCGAGGATCAGGCCGACACCACCGAGGCCGAAATGCACCTCCGACAATCGCGGAAGTGTATCGGCCGCCAGTGCCGGGAAGGCGCCGAGCACCACGGATGCCAGTCCGCAGGCGAAGAGCGCCGCGAGCAGGGTGACCACCAGGCCCTCGGTGACGAAATGCAGGAGCATGATCGGGCGCGAGGCACCGAGTGCGGTCCGCATCACGATTTCCCGCCGCTGTCCTTCGGCGCGCACCATGACGAGGTTGGCCACGTTGGCGATGGCCACGAGCAGGACAAGCCAGACGGCCGCAAAGAGGATCCACAGCGCCCGAGCCACGGCTGGCCCGACCACTTCATCGCGCAGCGGGGTGACCGAGGTCCGGAAGCCCGACTCCCGAATCCAGTGATTCGGGTAGGCCGCCGGGAAGATCTCGTCCATCCGCACCACGAGCGGCGCGATCTGCGCCTCGGCGTCGCTGGCGGTGAACCCCGGACGCAGGCGTGCCACTGAGCTGCGCACGTGGTTGTTCATCGGCGGGGCGGCCGGATCGATATAGTCGGGCATCCAGAGGTCCACCGGGCGGTCGGGCAATGAAGCCCCGGCGGGTGTCACGCCCACGATCTCGCGCGAGGTGCCGTCGACGGCCAGCAGCTTTCCGATCACCTGGGGGTCGCCACCGAAGCGGCGCGTCCAGTAGTCGTGACTCAACACCACCACCGTGCCCCGTCGCGGAACATTGTCCTCGGGCCGGAGGATGCGGCCGAGCGCCGGCGCAATGCGCAACGTGGGAAAGATGCTGGCACTGACGCTTGCCACGACCATGCGCTCGGCAGGAAAGACACCGTCGCCCGCGATCGTGACCTCCCGGGCCTGATACAGCGCCATGTCCTCGAAGGCGCGGACATTCTCCTTGTAGTAGGGAAGCTGGTGGCGCGCGATGCCCCAGACGTCATCGAGCTTGGGCATCGGCGACGCCAACGAGACCAGTTGTCCTGCCTCGGGATACGGCAGCGGCCGGAGAAGAACGGCTTGCAGGAGAGTGAAAGCCACGGCGATGGAAGCGAGGCCGAGGCCGAGTGTGAGGACGGCAGGCGCCGTGAAGGAGGGTTGCCGCCGCAGGCGTCGGAGCGCGAGCCGCACCTCGTCACCGATGACCATCAGCCGTTCAGCGGAGGTTCGCCGCCGATGCGTGCGGACATCGATGTCCTGCAGACGGGTTCGGGTGGTCCCGAGATCGCCGAACTCGGCGGTCGCCTGGGCCCGTGCGTCTGTGAGGGAAAGGCCGCTCGCCACGAGGGACTCGATCCGCTCCTCGAAATGGAAGCCGAGCTCCTCTTCGATGTCTGAGGCGATGTCGGGGCCGCTAAAGCGGAGGTAACGGCGCCAGGCCGGCGTGGGGCGCGACATCGGTCAGGCCCTCGCCGGGGCAGCCATGACCAGCGCCACCGCCGAGACATACCGGTCCCAGCGAGAGGCGCGCTGCTGGAGCTCCGCCCGGCCGGCAGGGGTCAGTTCGTAGAACCGAGCCCGTTTCCCCCGCTCGGACGTGCCCCATTCGGCATCGATCCACCCCTTCTCGTCCATCCGGTGGAGGGAGGTGTAGAGCGCACCGTCCAGAATACGGAAGGTCCCATCAGAACCCTCTCGAATCCACCGCGCAACCGCGTAACCATGCATGGGGCCATGACTTAAGGCACGGAGCACGAGGATGTCGAGAGTGCCTTGGAAGAGATCGAGTTCATTCGGCATGTTATACCTCAACAGTTGATACCATCAATGTTGAGGTATACGGGCTGCGGGCCCGGCAGGTTTCAGGGCCATCACTCCGACTGGATGGCCCGCACCGGATCAATCGCCGCACTCCGCCTGGCAGGCAGCCAGCTGGCCAAGAACCCCACAAGAAGCAGCAGGCCCACCGCCAGCCCGAAGGTCATCGGGTCATCCGGTTCCACGCCGTAGAGCAGTGCCCGCATCAAGCGTGTGCCTGCCACGGCACCGACCCCGCCCACGACAATTCCAATACCGATGACCACCATGGCGCCCCCTTGGACCAGTCGCTGCACCCGCGACGGCTCGGCGCCGAGCGCAATCCGAATCCCGATTTCGCGGCTCCGCTGGGCCACGGTGTAGGACACCACGCCATAGATGCCAAGCCCCGCGAGGAGCAGCGCGACAAGGGCGAACGAGGCCAGCACTACCATCGTGAAACGGCGGTCCGAAATTGAGGAGGCGAGCCGGTCGTCCATAGTGCGGAACTCCAGCGGGATCTGGGGATCGATATCGTGCACCAGCTGCGCCAGCATCGGTGCCAGCGCGGCGGGGTTCCCCGCTGTGCGCACCACCAATTTCATGGAACGGGTGCGGGCGGGATTCTGTGAATACGGATACCAGTAGGCCTCGCGCCGTGCACCAGTGATGGGCCCGTGCGGAATGTCGGCGACCACACCAATCACAGTCGCGTAGGGTTCCTCTCCCCCATCCATCCCGTACACCCGGAACTGCCTCCCGATGGGGTCCTCGCCGGACCACTCGCGCTCGGCCAGTCCCTGGGTGACAATCACCACGCGCGGTGCATTGGCGCGGTCCCGGTCGTTGAAGGGCCGACCAGCCAGCACTGGAATGCCCATCGCATCGAAGTACCTGGTGCTGGCGGTTCGGTAGATCGCGTACCCGGTGAAGGGCCCCGCCGGCAGCGTCGGCTTCCCCTCCACCTGGATGGCGCCACCCGGAGAGTTCCCCTCCAGCGGCAGTCGGTTCGTCACGCCCGCGGCCACCACCCCTGGTGCATCCGCCAGCACCGCAAGGAGTCGGTCGTGAAAGGCGACCGCCTGGTGGACATCCGCGTAGGAGGCGTCCGGCAGGTCGAGCAGGGCCGTGATGACACCCTCGGCTCGGAATCCGGGGTCGATTCGGGTGATCGCCGAGAACGATCGGAGGAGCAGACCTGACCCGCTGAGCAGAATGACCGCGAGGGCCACCTCCACTGCCACCAGCGTAGACCAGAGGCGCCGGCTCTGACGAGTGCCACTGTGCCGGGCGCCCTCGCGCATGGCCTGCGACGGTCGCACCGACGACATACGCATCGCTGGCAGAAGGCCGAACAGCACCGCCGTAAGCAAGGTGAGCAGCAGCGAGAATCCGAGGACGCGCAGGTCAAACGGCGCCCCTTCGAGTGGCACCATCCCGGCTGGCGCCAGGAGGAGGAGGCCGCGGCGCAAGAGCACCGCAATGCCGAGTCCGACCACGCAACCGAGGGTGGAGATCAGCAGGCTCTCGGTAAAGACCTGGCGTACCAGGCGGCCCCGCCCAGCGCCGATCGCGGCGCGCACCGCCAGTTCGTGGGCCCGCGCCGCCCCGCGCACCAGCATGCTGCTGGCGAGATTCGTGCACGCGGCGAGGAGGAGCAGACCGGATGCGCCGAGCAGGAGGTACAGCGGCTCCTTGAGCGGACCCGCCTCGAGGTCTCGGAGTGGAGCGACGGTGCCGCCGACCGCGTCAAATCTGGGGAGGTACTGCTCGCGCATGGGCACAGTGAGCGCGTCGAGCTCACGGTCACCATCGAGCGGCGTGAGCCCCGCCTTGAGCCGCGCCACTACCGCATAGTTGTGGGCCGTTCGGCTCTCATTCCGGCCGTACAACTCGATGGGGAACCAGAGGTCGCTCTCGTCCGGAAATCCAAATCCCTGAGGCAAGACACCCACCACCTGGAAATCGAAATTGGATCGCAGCCGCCGACTGAAGATCTCCTGGGTACCACCGAGGCGGTCCTGCCAGAAACGGTAGCTGACCACCGCCACCGGCGGCGCGTCGACGCGGAACTCGTCGTGCGCCGGCAGCCGGCCCAACACTGGCCGCACCCGCATGACGTCGAAGAAATCCTCCGAGACCGCGGCCGTGCGAACGCGGGAGGGGATGTCCGCCCCGAGCAGGGTGCCGATATCGGTGCCGTAGGCCGCCATGCCGTCGAAGGAATGCGCCTGTGCCCGCCAGTCATGAAAATTTGGTTCCGTGAGGTCCGAAAGTCCTCCGCGCTCCGTCGCCTCGAACACGCTGACCAGCTGTTCGGGATGATCGTAGGGGAGTGGGCGCAGGAGGACTCCGTTGACCACCGAGAAGATGGCGGTGTTGGCCCCGATGCCGAGGGCCAGTGTCATTACCGCGCCGAGAGTGAAGGCCGGCGCGCGACGCAAAATGCGGACGGCAAAGCGCACGTCGTGCAGCAGGGCACCGAACCATTCGTCGCGGCGCAGGCTACGCCGGGCCCGGACGGTGATCTGTCGACACTCCTTGCTCACGGAGAGCACGTCGCCGAACGCCCGGAGCGCCTCTGCCCGTGCGTCCTCGGCGGTCCACCCCTCGGCAACCAGTTCCTCCGTGCGGAACTCGATGTGCTGGGCAAGTTCGAGGCGTACGTCCTCATCCACCGGCTTCTGGTTGGAGAGCGGCAGCGGGTCCGACGGCTGCCGGCGCCTCACGCGATGGCTCCGGTGGGGCGCGCCTCGAGGGCACGAGTCATCGCTGACACGTAGCGACTCCACGCGCTCACCTCGGCCTTGAGCTGTCGACGGCCGGCGGCGGTGAGGGTGTAGACCTTCGCTTCGCGGCCCGTGGCGGTGGTCTTCCACGACGCGTCCAGGAGCCCCTTCCCCTCCAACCGGCGAAGCGCCGGGTAGAGGGCCCCCTCCTCGATATGCAGTTCGTCACCAGTCGTCTGCTGGATCCAGCGGGAGATGGCGTATCCGTGGCTGGGGCCCCAGCCGAGCGTCTTGAGGATGAGGACGTCGAGGGTGCCCTTGAGGAGGGGCATCGGAGGATGTGTCACGGGGACCTCTCTAATGGATGACTGTCTTATACCTTAGTTTCTTATGTATAACAGACAGGCCCCAATACCGAAAGGTTGCATCCCGGGCCTAGGGACTGGAACGAGGTGCCCCCACCGCCTGATAACTCCCCGACCGGAACGCCCCCGCCGTCTCCCGGAACTGCGGCGCACGGGGGAGCCGGATGATCGCCCGGCACCCCGTCACATCCTCCCGATTCTCCAGCAGCAGTGTCCCGCCATGCGCCTCGGCGATGCGCCGCGACAGGACCAGCCCGATCCCGGAGCCGCCCGGTTTGGTGGTGTAGAAG
>SPDF01000317.1 GCA_004525055.1 Gemmatimonadales bacterium
ACGGTCGTCGATCCGGCGGGAGAGCAGGATCAGGCGGCACATTTCGAGGAGTTCCGCCTTGTCGAGGCGGGAAGACGGTGCGCTCTTCGTGGGCGCCGAGGTGCGTGTGGCCATCAGGGTATCACCCTCGGTGGAGACGGAGAATGACCGGCAGAATCCGGTTGCTGGAAGATACCCCCGGGGCTACAGGGGAGAAAGCGGACCGCCTCAGCCGCCCCAGCCCACCGTCTTGACGTCGGCCAGGACGCCATCGAGGTCGTTGAACTTCACGCTCTTCGGCTTGGTGGGAAGCAAGGGGAACTCCATTTCGCTGGTGGGCCCCATGACCTTCATCCGGATGCGCACCACCTCGTTCTTCCCCATCTCGATGGCCACCGGCATGTACGCCACGAACTCGTCCGGGACCCCCTCCTGGCGCACCCGGAGCCGGAGGACGTACTTGCCGTCGGCACCGTCCGACACCTGGTAGGCAACCCGGTAGGTCGGAATCGCCGAGTGGTAGACCCACTGGGCGAAAAACCACCCCATGTCCTGTCCGGTGTGCTTCTGGACCATACGCTGGAAGTCGTCGGTCGAGGCCCGCTTCCCTCGATAGGTCTGGTAGAAATCCTTCATCATGCCCGAAAAGCGATCCTCATTCATCGTCTTGAGGTCGATCATCATCGCCCGGAGCATGTGCAGGACCCAGGCGCCCTTCTCGTAGACGATCAGGTTGTAGTCACCGGGGTTGTCGCCATCCCGGGTCCGGTAGCCGAGCCCGATCGGGGCAGCTTCGTCGCCCCGCACCAGCAGGTCCGCCTTCCAGTCGTCGAGGATCTCAAAGTACTGCTTGCCATCGCCGCGGACGGTCTGCAGGTACCAGAGCGCCGCGAATTCGGAGAATCCCTCGCTCAGCCACTGGTCACGATAAGTGGCGAAGTCCACGCCGATTCCCCACCACTGGTGCGCCACCTCATGGGCCCGGAACACTTCGTTGTGCCCCTTCGTCCCCGTCACGTCGAAGGTCGCCATCGACAGGTGGATCAATCCGGGGAACGCCTCGCCGTGGCCGGCCGGAATCTCCGTCGCGTAGAAATTGTCCGCGGGCGGGGGGCCGAACATGGTGGTGAAGAGCTTCATGCTCCGGGCGATGTCCTGGCTCACTTCGGTGGCCGAGTACGCTTTGGACCCGACGGAGCGGTGGCCGCTCTCGGACACCAGCACGGTGACCGGGGGCGCCCCCGGTTCGACCGGGGGGTAGCTCTTGAACATCCCGATGTTGAACGAGGCGTTTCGGATGGGGCGGGCGGTGGCCCACCGGCTCGTGGTGACGCGATTCGTCGTGCTGGAATCCATCATTTCGCCGACACTGGCAAGCAGGAAGTTGGACGGGTAGTGGTAGATCATCTCGAAGGTGGCGAGGCTCCGCCCGCTGAGGGGCCGCGGATACCAGGCCGTCGCCCCCTTGATGTAGAAGAAGTCGCCGTACCGGTCGATGAGGTCGCCGTGGTAGTACACGACGAGCTGGACAGTTTCCCCGACGGGCAGGACCCGTGGCAGTCGGACCCAGAGGTAGGGACTGTTCTTCTTCTTTTCCACGATGGCCGGTGTGCCGTCCACCCAGAGCGCCGAGTCGATGGCAAACTTCCCGAACAAGGAAAACGCCACCCAGGGCCCGAGCGACACCTCGCCAGAGATGACCATCCGCGCCGACGCCGAGAATCCGATATCGCCCGAGCCCGTGCTGGGCAGCGACACGTCGAGTGCGTAGTGCCTCACCAGCGCGTCGCCCTGCCGGTCGCGGGCGGGACCGGCGGCGGGCCCTGCGGCCGGCCCCTCCTTTACGGTGACGGTGGTGTACCCCCCCGACGCCAGCCCAGTCCGCTCCCGCTCACGCAGTTCCACTCCCTCGCCCTTTCGCGGCGTCACCATGAACACCAGGGGGCTTCCGCTGGTCGGGATGATGTGGGCGTAGAACATCCCGCCGGGCGCTGCGTTCAGGAAGTCCAGCATCACATCGGGATCGATGCTGTGATCCTGTTCCTCCCCGAGGTAGTCGAGCGCCTGCGAGAGCCGGCTCTTCCCGATGCCAGGGGCGACGCCAGGCTCAAACGTCAACTGCCCTTCAAGTTCCGGGAGAGTGGTGTCCGAAAAGAAGAACACCGCCTCGTCGAAGGAGACCGAATAGGTAACGCCCTTGTGACGCCGCGTGAGCTGCTGTTGCTCCATGTCCGTTGTCGGCGAGAAGGTGAACGTCCCGGTTCCCCGGAACGCGGCCCCCATCACGCGCCCGCCAATCGGTGTCATAAGGACGAGGTTGCCGTTGGAGAAAGTGAAGGTCCCGGCCTCTCGCCGAAGCACGAGTCCGCTCACTGCGGCGCCCCTTCCGGTTTCGGGCATCATCCCCCGAACGGCGGCGTAGGCGTCATCCCAGGTGCCGGCAGCGGTCGACGACTGCGCCAGTAGCGCGCCGGGGGCACCCAACATGGTCCAAGCGACGATTCGTGCTGCGACTCGACAACGCATGGGACGAGCCTCCGACGGGGGAACCAAGTAGAGCGCCCGATCCTCACGGCGCGCGGTACACCACCTGCCCCCCGGCCACGGTGACCACCACCTGGGTATTCGGAATGTCGACCGGGTCGATGGTCGTGATGTCCCGGTCCAGCAGCACCACGTCGGCCCGCGCACCAGGCTTCAGGACACCTCGGCGGCCTTCGGCAAAGACGCCATAGGCGTTCTCGGAGGTGTACGCGCGCAGGGCCTCCTCGACCGTCACCTTCTGCGCGGCGAACCACCCGCCGGGGTTCTTGTCGTCGAGGGTCCGCCGC
>SPDF01000351.1 GCA_004525055.1 Gemmatimonadales bacterium
GAGGTCAGGAGGTAGAAGGCGTAGTCACCGCCGAATCCCACCCAGGCAAAAAACAGCACGAACGCGGCGACCAACCAGGCCGACCGACGGCGGTTGGCGGCCTGCTGGGCGAAGAGGTTCGCGTCGCTCACGCGCCTGGGGAACGGGTGGACAGGTCAACGGTCGGCACGTCGCGTTCCTGGTCATCCACGATGACCCAGAGATCCGCCGGTGTCGCCTTCGCGATACCCGCCACGAGGTTGGTGGGGAACTGCTGCTGCCTGGTGTTGTATTCGGTGGCGGCGTCGTTGTAGTGCTGCCGGGAAAATCCGATCCGGTTTTCGGTGCTGGTCAGCTCCTCCTGGAGTTGCAGCACGTTCTTGGTGGCCTTGAGGTCCGGATAGTTTTCCATCAATGCGAAGAGCTTTCCGAGCGCCTGGGTCAGTTGTCCCTCGGCCTCGGCGGTGGCCTTGACCCCCTGGACGCTCATCGCCTTGGACCGTGCATTGATGACGGCTTCCATCGTGCCGCGCTCGTAGTCCATCGCCCCCTTGACGGTGTTGACCAGATTGGGAATCAGGTCGTGCCGCCGCTTGAGCTGCACATCGATCTGCGTCCACGCGTTCTGCGTTTGGTTCTTGAAGCTGATGAGGCCGTTGTAGGCACCGACGCCCCAGAGGACGATCGCCGCGATGACCGCAAAGAAGATGATTGTTGTCATGCCAGACTCCGAGGAGAGAGTGACGGACTCAGGGCGTGGGCGCGGGACCGGACCCCGCCTGGTCGAGCAACCGCGCGATGTCCCGCGCAAGGGCGGCCTCGGCGCCGGGCACCTGGAGGGCGGGATGCCGCTCGTCGAGAAGCAGCTCCACGCCGGGGCCACACGGCACCCGCCTGCATGTCGTGGGCCGTGGCGGCTGGCCGGGCACCGGCAAGGCCGATTGCATGGCGCGGCCGACACGACCCCGCGGTTCGTGCTTCCCTGGCCCGGCCAGGACGCGCTCCGGCATCGGGAGCGCCGGACCCAGCGCGCTCGCCACGCGCCGCTCCATCATATCGCCGGCCAGTTCCCCCAGTTCCTTGCTGAGCGAGTCGAGGGTGGCGCCTTCCATCTGCCGCAACTTGATGACGAGCACCTGCAGGAGATGGCGATAGCCGTAGGTGGCCGCCGTGCCCCGCCCCTCCGGCGGGCTCACCAGGCCGCGCGCCACATAGAAGCGGATGGTGCGCTCCCCGGGCAAGGCACGCGCCGCGGCGTTGACCGGCACAATGTTGGACGCCTGGAGTAGCGCGCCGGTGAGCGAGGCGAGGTCGCGCAGGCTCCATGGCGCGAGGGCGCGGTAGGCCCGGAGGGCCACGAGCGGGTCGGCGCCCGACAGCGAGGACAGCCCTGAGGGAAGCGTCATGCAGGGTTCCCGGGGGAATTCGGACGGACCGGCGGAGCAGTGAGCACGTCCCGCAGAACCGCCGACAGTTCAAGAAGATCAAAGGGCTTTGAGATCAGGCGCGCGCCCCGGCAGGCCGCTGGAAACCCCTCGACGCTCAGCTGTGGGTCGCCGCTCACGAACACCAAACGCCCGGCAAGCGCAGGCCAGCGCCCCACGATCTCCGCGCCGAGGTCGGCGCCCGACATCCCCGGAAGATGATAGTCCAGGAGGACCGCATCCGCCGACGCCGTTTCGAGCGCGGCGATTGCCTCCCCCGCGGTGGCGGCCGTGACCACGTTCCATCCCTCGCGACGGAACAGCCGGCCCACCGCGTGCCGAATGGCCGGCTCGTCGTCGACCACGAGCACGCGCGCTGTCATAGGCCACCAATCCCCGGGGGTTCAGAAACGATTCGCAGTATGCCTCCGCCGCGTGGCGGGAGCAAGGGCCACCGCGCGCGAAGGATGATGCCGGCCGTCCCAGGATGATGGACGCCGTCCGCGGAACATTACCGTGCGTCCATGTCACGCGGCGCCACTCTACTCGAACTCGTCGTTGCCCTCAGCATTGTGGGGCTGGTGCTCGGTATTGCCGCGCCCAGGCTCTCGGAGCCGCTCGACACCCTGGCGGTCGAACACGCGGCCGGAGAAATCGCCGGCGCCCATGCACGGGCACGCGTCGCCGCGGTGGTGGAATCCCGCATCACGGTGCTGCACATCGGGCCTGACTCACTGACCATGGAGTCCCTGGAACCGGATGGTCCGGTGCGACGGTGGAGCATGCCGGGGCCCGATCGGTTCGCGGTCTTCATGGCTGGGGCCGCCCGGACCCTGACCTTTTCGCCCACCGGCATCACGATGGGGTTTTCCAACGCCTCATGGACCCTGACGAAAGGCTCGGCGACACGGCGGGTCGTCATTTCCCGCCTGGGGCGGGTGCGGATCGAGCGGTGAGCGAAGCGAAGTGGAGCAGTGGAGCTGAAAGGAAGCCGCGCGGTCAACGCCGGAAGACGGCACCGGCGGGGGCCGGGTCCGGGGGTCCACTCGACTCCGGGCCACGCGGGCTCCTTATCCGGC
>SPDF01000305.1 GCA_004525055.1 Gemmatimonadales bacterium
GGCCTGATCGCCGAAGTGGTGCACGTGTGCCATCACATCGTGCCGGAAGCGCCGTTCGTATTCCGCCGCGGTGGCGAGGTCCGCGTCGTCGAGGTGGGCGCGCATCTCAGTCAGGGCGGCGTCGGGGATATCGAGTCCCAACTCACGCTCCGATTCGGCGAGGGCCAGCCAGACCCGGCGCCAGAGGCGGATGCGGTGCGGTTCCCCCCACAGGCGTTGCATGGCGGGCGAGGCGTAGCGGGTGCCGAGGGGGGAGCGCCAGCGGTCGTCGGTCATCGGTACACCAGGTCCGTGTAGGCGGTTTGCCCGTTTCGCTCGACCCAGATGCGGAAGGATTCGCCGGGGCGGAGGTCGTCGAGGAAGACACTCAAGTCAGTGGCGGTGGCGACGCGGCGGCGATCGAGGCCGATGATCACGTCTCCCTCCCGGAGGCCGGTCGCGTCGGCGGTCCGCGGCGCGATGCTGACGACGAGCGCACCCTGGTCGCTTTGCACCCCGCGTTCGGCCCGGATGGCGGGGGTAACGGTCACCAGCTGGAGGTCTTCCAGAACGGTCACCCGGGCGGCGTTGCGGGTCGGGAGGTCGCTGGCGAGGAGGGCACGTGTCGCGCGGGTGGTGCCGCGACGGGTGACGAGGATGACGGTGTCACCCACGCCCAGGTCGAGCTTGACCGATTCCCAGTCGAGATGGTTGTGGAGGGTCCGGCCATTGGCAGACACCAGCACATCCTGGGGCTGGATGCCCGCGCGGGCGGCTGGCCCGCCCGGCGCCACACTCACGACGACGAGGCCATTCGAGGCGCGCCAGGTCTCGAAGTTCCGCGGTGGCGTCACGTCGAGGCCGGTCCAGGCGCGCCGCACGGCGCCGACGGCGAGCAGCAGGTCGGCCACACGGAGGGCACGCTCGATGGGGATCGCGAAACCGAGGCCGATCGAGCCGCCGCTGTTCGAGAGGATGGAGGAGTTCACTCCGACCACCTGACCGAGCGCGTTGGCCAGCGGCCCACCGGAGTTCCCCGGATTGATGGCGGCGTCGGTCTGGATCATGTCGAGGTAGAGGCCGGCCTGCCCCTCGGAGGGGAGGATGTTGCGGCCGGTGGCGCTGACGACACCCGCGGTCACCGTCGGCTCGGTGTTGCCGAGGTAATCGGCGTAGGGGTTTCCCAGCGCTACCACCCACTCGCCGACCATGAGCTCGCTGCTCTTGCCGAGTGGCACGGTGGGCAATCCACGCCCCTTTACTTGAATCACGGCGATGTCGGACACCGGATCGCCACCGACGAGTGTGGCGGGGAGCTGGGTGCCATCAACGAGGGTCACGGTGATCTGTTCCGCGCCGGCCACCACGTGCTGATTGGTGAGGATGACACCGTTGCCCCGGATGAGGAACCCGGTCCCGGAGCCGCGCACCAGTTGGGAGGCGTAGCGTGGCACGAACATGTCGGCCCATGAGGACCGCACGGCCACGCGTTGTCGGGCGGCGACACTGATCGACACCACGGCCGGTGCGAGCCGCTCGACTGCCGCCACGATGGCGGTGCGACGGCTGGTGTCGAGGGCTGACTGGGCGGAGAGGGCGGGGGCCATGCATGCCACCAGCAGCCCGCCGACCACACCCGCCCGGACGCCGACGCGCGCGCGGCGGGGAGCGGATCGTGCGTGGTTGTGGCGAGACGTCATGCGGCATCCCCGGGGTGGTCGGCGAATGCCTCTGCCGCGTACTGGGCAGAGACGAAATACAGTCCTTCAGGTGGCGCCGGTGGACTGGTGTCGGCGTTGTCGTCCCGCGCGAGCAGGGCCGCCATGTCCTCCACCGGCCGCCGGCCAAGTCCGATGTCCACCATTGTCCCGACGAGCATCCGCACCATGTGGTGCAGGAAGCGGTCGGCGGCGACGTGAAACGTGAACCCCTGACCGGCCTCGCGTTCCCGCCACTCGGCGCGCCGCAGCGTGCTTCGGTAGTGCGGCTTCGGCTCGCCCTTCACGGCGAAGGCGCGGAAGCTGTGTTCACCGGGCAGCGGCGCGGCGGCCTCACGAAGCCGGTCCGGATCGAGTGCACGGCCCAGCGCCCACTCGTAAGGGCGCCGGAACGGCGACATCGATGCGGGGTCCACCCCCACCACGTACCGATACTCGCGACCGAGGGCGCTCTTCCGCGCATGAAACCCCGGATTCGCCAGCCGCACCCGCTCCACCCAGCAGTCGCGCGGGAGCAACGCGTTCAACGCGCGCTGGACCGCGTCCGGCTCCCACTTGGCCGCGAGGCTGAAGCTGACACCCATCCCCTGGGCGTGGACGCCGGCGTCTGTTCTGCCGGCCCCATGAGCCACAACGCGCCGTCCGGTGAGCCGCTCGAGAACCCCCTCGACCGCCGCCTGCACGGTTCGGCCAGTCGCCTGCCGTTGCCAGCCGAGAAAGCGGCCGCCATCGAACTGCAACACGGCAAGGAAAGTCCGGCTCATCGGGGGGAAATCTAGCCCGTTTGGCGGGCCTCCTGCAAGACACGCAAATGCTTGTCAGAATTGACAAAAGGCCCTGTTGGCCACTAACATTTTCTTGCGCTCGTGCGGCCCTCTCGGGGTCGCCGGACTATCCCCTGATCCCTTCCCACGTGACCCAAGTCGCTCCACCTCTCGCTGAGGCGCTCCGGCTCCTGTCCGAAGGCCGTCCTCTCACCGCCTCACAGGCCTCGGCGGCGTTCCGTGTGCTCGTCGCCAATGCGGCTGCCGCCCGGCGCTGGTGCTGAACACCGGGGCGGTACTCTACGTTTCTGGATTGGAGGCGGAGCTTCCCCAGGCGGTGGAGCGCGCCCGGGCGGCGGTTGCGGCGGGGAAGGGGAGGGACGCCCTGACGCGCATCCGTGCGCCCGCTCCCCGTGAGCCTGCGAGTGCCGCCTAGTATTTGCGGATGACGCCGACGACGAC
>SPDF01000200.1 GCA_004525055.1 Gemmatimonadales bacterium
CCGGCGCGACGACTTCGTCTCGGTCCTGAACCGCTCGATCAACGAGACCCTCCCGCGCAGCGTCCTGACGCACGGCACCACCCTCGCCACGCTGCTGGCGCTGGCCATCTTTGGCGGCCAGGTCATTCGGCCCTTCGCGCTCGTCATGGCGTTCGGCGTGTTCACCGGCACCTTCTCCTCGATCTTCATCGCCGCGCCGCTGCTCCTCGGGATCGAGCAGCGCTGGCCGGGGGCCGACGCACGAGGCGTCAAGGCGAGCGCCCCGCGAGCCGGCGCCACCAAGGTTCCGTCGACCGTCTGACCCCGTGCTGGTCGACACCCACTGCCATCTCGGTGACGTCGCCTTCGCGGGCGACCGCACCGAGGTGGTGGAACGGGCCCTCGCGGCCGGTGTCGCGCATCTCGTAGTCGTCGGGGAGTCCCGCGCCTCCACAGCGCTGGGGCTCACGATGGCCGAGGCGGACACGAGGATATCGACCACAGCCGGCCTCCATCCGCACGACGCCCGGACCTGGACCGACGAGACCGCCGCCTGGCTGGCGGAGACGCTCCAGGATCCGCGGGTCGTCGCCTGCGGCGAGATCGGACTCGACTATCACTACGATCATTCCCCGCGCGACACGCAGCGCCTCGTCTTCGAACGCCAGATGGCGCTGGCGGAGGCGGCGGGGAAGCCGGTCGTGATTCATGCGCGCGAGGCGGACGCCGACGTCGCCGCCGTGCTCCAGGCCTTTCCCGCCGTCACCGCCATCCTTCACTCGTTCAGCAGCGGCCCGGCGCTCTTCGACGCCGGGGTCGCACTCGGCCACTATGTCTCCTTCAGCGGCATGGTGACCTTCCGGTCGTGGGCGCTCGACGCCCTCGTCCGCGCCACGCCCCCGGAACGCCTGCTGGTGGAGACCGATGCGCCGTACCTGGCGCCGGTCCCGCACCGCGGTCACCGGAACGAGCCGGCCTACGTGCGGCTGGTGGCGGAACGCGTGGCCACCGTGCGCGGCGAGGACGCGCCGTCGCTGATGGATCGGACCGGACAGAATGCCCAGCGGGTCTTTGGCGACCGTGTAGGTTCTGTGTAAGTCACTCAGGCATTCCCGTGCGCCTCGGCGCCGATTACCGTTACAGCACCTGGTCTTGAAGCCTTCATCCGGAGAGTTCGCGTGACATCCAAGTTCCCCACTGACATCGAGATTGCCCAGGCCTCCAAGCCTCGTCCCATCACCGAGGTCGCCGCGGAGGCGGGCCTCGCCCCGGACGAGATTCTCCCTTACGGATGGTTCAAGGCCAAGATCACGCACCGAGCCGCCGAGGCGCGCCCACCGAAGGGCCGGCTGGTCCTGGTGACCGGCATCAACCCGACGCCGGCCGGCGAGGGGAAGTCCACCGTCACGGTCGGGCTCGCCCAGGCGTTTCGTCGGATGGGGAAGGACGTGATGGTCGTGATCCGCGAGCCCTCGCTCGGTCCGGTGTTCGGGGTGAAGGGGGGCGCCGCCGGCGGCGGGTACGCGCAGGTTATCCCGATGGACGATATCAATCTTCACTTCACCGGCGACTTCCACGCCATTACGTCGGCGCACAATCTCCTGTCGGCCATGCTCGACAACCACCTCCACCAGGGCAACGCCCTCGGTCTTGATGTGCGCCGGATCCTCTGGCCCCGCACCATTGACATGAATGACCGGGCGCTCCGGCACGTCGTCGTCGGGCTCGGCAACCTCAACGGCGGCCCGACGCGCGAGGACCGCTTCGTGATTGTCCCCGGCAGCGAGATCATGGCGATCCTCTGCCTGGCAACGTCCATCATTGACCTCGAGCAGCGTATCTCGCGGATCATCGTGGGCCTGACGCGCGACAAGAAGCCGATCACCGCGGGCGATCTCAAGGCGGCCGGCGCCATGACGCTCCTCCTGCGCGACGCGATGATGCCGAACCTGGTCCAGACGCTTGAGGGGGGACCGGCCATCGTCCACGGCGGGCCCTTCGGCAACATTGCACACGGCTGCAACTCGATTGTGGCGACCCGCCTCGGGCTGGGCATGTCTGAGCTGGTGCTGACCGAGGCGGGGTTCGGCGCCGACCTCGGCGCCGAGAAATTCTTCGACATCAAGTGTCGTATGGGTGGACTCAACCCCGAAGCGGCCGTCGTCGTGGCCACGATTCGCGCGCTCAAGATGCATGGCGGGGTCAAGAAGGACGATCTCGGCACGCCGAACGTCGCCGCGCTGGAAGCCGGCATGGCCAACCCCGAGGGCCACGTCCGCAACGTCCACAAGTTTGGGGTCCCCGTGGTCGTGGCCGTCAACCGGTTCCTCTCCGACAGCCCTGAGGGGATCGAAGCGGTGATCAAGGCGGCGAAGTCGTGGGGCGCGCGGGTGGCGATGTGCGACGTGTGGGCCAAGGGCGGGGAGGGGGGCGAGGCGGTCGCCAAGGAAGTGCTGGCGGTCCTCAAGGAGGGGAAGGCGCAGTTCCAGCCGATCTACGACGAGACGCTTCCGATCAAGGAGAAGATTGAGACGATCGCCCACGAGATCTACAACGCCGCGGGAGTGGACTACATGGCGGCGGCGGAACGGAACATCAAGCTGCTCACCTCGATCGGACTGGGAAAGACGCCGGTCTGCATCGCGAAGACACAGTATTCGTTCAGCGACGACCCGACCAAGCTGGGGCGGCCATTCGGTTTCCGGATCACCATCCGCGACGTCTATGCCTCGGCAGGCGCCGGGTTCGTCGTCGCCCTGGCCGGCGACATCATGACGATGCCGGGCCTCGGCAAGACGCCTGCCGCCGAAGGGATGCGGGTGTTCCCCGATGGCCGGATTGAGGGGCTGTCCTGATGCCGCCGCTGACTGTCGTAACCACCGCCGATGCCCCCAAGGCGATCGGGCCGTACAGCCAGGCCATGGTCCACGGCCCGATGGTCTTCACTGCGGGGCAGGTCGCACTCGACCCCGCCACCATGGAACTGGTGCCCGGTGGCGTCGCGGAACAGTCCGAGCGTGTCTTCACCAACCTGCGTGCGGTGCTCTCCGCGGCCGGCACCGGACTCGACAAGGTCATCAAGACCACGGTTTACCTCGTCGACATGGCGGACTTCGGCGCCATGAACGAGGTGTATGCGAAGCACTTCGGTGACCACCGGCCGGCACGATCCACGGTTGCCGTGGCGGGGCTGCCCAAGGGTGCCCTCGTCGAGATTGATGTGATCGCACTTCTGTAGGTTCCCGGGGGCGGATCGGGCCTGGTGGTTCGGCCGGTCTTCAAAACCGCGATGGAGGCGCCTCAGGCGGCTCCGGTGGGTTCGATTCCCACACGCTCCCGCCACCTCTCCTCCCGCGCCGAGGCCAGCGCTGTCCACTCTCGTCATTCTGAACCCGGCTGCCGGGCATGGCCGCAGTGCACGGTTCCGCGATGAGGTGCTGCGGGGGGCCCGGGCGCACTGGGGCGAGGTGGAACTGGCGCCGACCACGGGGCCCGGGCACGCCACCGCCCTGGCGCGCGCAGTGAAGGCAGGGGTGGAGCGGGTCATAGCCGTTGGGGGTGACGGCACGGTCCACGAGGTGGCCAATGGTCTGATGTCGCGGGACGCAGAGTCACGGCCTCCGCTGGGCGTCGTCCCGGTCGGCACGGGCAACGATTTTGCCAAGATGACCTTCACCGCGCGGCTCGCCCCGGCGGCCGCAGTCGCGGCGCTCGCGGCAGGGGTCACGCGACGGTTCGACGTGGGCGAGGCCTGGGGAGAGTACTTCGTCAATTCCCTGGGGGTCGGACTCGATGCCGACGTGGCCCGCCGGGTGAATCAGTACAAGCACTGGCCCGGTGCGCTCGGGTATGTCGTCGCCGCGCTCCAGGCGGTGATGCACCGGCGGGCGCTGCGGCTCCATATGGATGTCGACGGCGACTCCTGGAGCCAGCCGACCACGGTGCTCGAAATCGGAATTGGCCCCTGTGCCGGTGGAGTGTTTTATCTGGTTCCGGACGCGCGGCCGGATGATGGACTGCTCGATGTATGCACGGTGGGCGCGTTCGGCTGGAGGTTCCTGCTGACCCGGGCTCCGCTGGTGCTGCGCGGCAAGCACACCCAATTGAAGGAAGTGCGAATGGCGCGAGGCCGGCGGGTGCGGGTGAAATCAGACGACGGCCCGCTGACCGCGCACCTCGACGGCGAGCTCCGGGCGCCCGGACACGATTCCCTCGAGGCG
>SPDF01000172.1 GCA_004525055.1 Gemmatimonadales bacterium
GATGGCAAAGACCAGTTGGATTGAACGAGCCAAGCGCACGCCCAAATTCAAGGTGCGCGCCGTCCGCCGCTGTGCGCGGTGTGGGCGGTCACGGGCAGTCCTGCGCAAGTTCGGCCTCTGCCGAATCTGCTTCCGAGAGCTCGCGCTGAAGGGTGAAATCCCGGGCGTGCGCAAGGCCAGTTGGTAGGGGGACGCAAGTAACATGAGCATGACAGATCCCGTCGCGGATATGCTGACTCGCATCCGGAACGCCTGCTCCGCGGGCCACCGGCGAGTCGATGTGCCGACGTCCAAGCTCAAGGTCGAGCTGGCGCGTCTGCTAGTCGAAAATCACTACGTCGCCGAGTGCAAGCTGCTCGAGGATGGCGGTCGCGGCGTGCTGCGGCTCTACCTCAAGTACCACAACGAGCTGCCGGTCATCCGGGAGCTGCGGCGCGTCTCGACCCCGGGCCTCCGGCACTACGTCAAGTGCCGCGACCTCCCGCGGGTCAAGAACGGCCTCGGCATGGCCATCGTCTCGACGCCCAAGGGCCTCATGACGGACCGGCAGGCGCGCACCGCCAACCTCGGCGGCGAGCTCCTCGCCGTCGTCTGGTAGGAGGCGACATGTCGCGGATCGGCAAGCGTCCGGTGGTGGTGCCTTCCGGGGTGACGGTGGCCCTCCAGGGCAACCACATCGCGGTCAAGGGCCCCAAGGGCGAGCTCTCCCGGGATCTACCCCGCGAGATGGTCGTGGCCATGGCGGACGGGCAAGTCACCGTCGACCGGCCCACCGACGAGAAGCGGCATAAGGCGCTGCACGGCCTGACCCGCACGCTCGTGGCGAACATGGTCGAGGGCGTCACCGCCGGCTACCAGAAGGTCCTGGAACTCCAGGGCGTCGGGTACAAGGCGGAGATGAAACCCTACGGCATCAACCTCATCGTCGGTCTGTCGCACCAGGTGCCCTTCAAGGCGCCTGATGGAATCCAGATCACGGTCGAGAACAACACGGTGGTGCGGATTCAGGGCGCCAGCAAGGAACTCGTCGGGCAGGTCGCCGCCGAGATCCGATCCGTCCGGCCGCCCGAGCCCTACAAGGGCAAGGGCATCCGTTACCAGGGTGAGTATGTCCGGCGCAAGGCCGGCAAGACAGGAGCGAAGTAGGCATGCGCGCGATACACGCACCCAAGACGCGCCGGGAACAGCGCTACCGCCGGCACCTCCGCGTCCGGCAGAAGGTCGCCGGCACGCTCGAGCGTCCGCGGCTGGTGGTCTTCCGGTCGCTGAAGCACATCTCCGCCCAGCTGGTCAACGACGACCTCGGCGTGACGATCCTCGGCGTGACGGACACGAGCGAGGGGATCGCCATCGAGGGCACGGGCAAGGTCGCCCGGGCGAAGGCCGTCGGGGTGCTCGTCGCGGAGAAGGCAAAGGCCGCGGGCTTCACCACGGTGGTGTTCGACCGGGCAGGTTACCGATACCATGGCCGCGTGCAAGCGGTCGCCGACGGCGCGCGCGCCGGCGGACTGGAGTTCTAGCATGGCTGACGAAAAGGCAGCGGTCCCCGGCACCACCACCGAGGCGCCGACGGAAGCGCCCTCGCAGCCGCAGCGGCGGGGCCGCGGTGGACGCAACGATCGCGACCGGGGGCCCCGCCGCGACCGTGACCGGGACCGGAACAGCGACCACGTCGAGAACGTGATCTCCATCAACCGCGTGGCCAAGGTGGTCAAGGGCGGGCGGCGGTTCTCGTTCAACGCGCTCGTGGCCGTCGGCGACGGCAAGGGCAAGGTGGGCGTCTCGACTGGCAAGGCCAATGAGGTGTCGGAGGCGGTCCGCAAGGCGGTGGACGCCGCCAAGCGGAACATGATCGAGGTGCCCCGCACGGGCGCGACCATCCCGCACGAGATCATCGGCCAGCACGGTGCCGGACGGGTGCTGCTGAAGCCCGCGTCCGCGGGTACCGGCGTCATCGCGGGCGGCCCGATCCGCATGGTGCTGGCCTGCGCCGGCATTACCGACATCCTCACCAAGAGCCTCGGTTCCCCGAATCCGCACAACATGGTCGGCGCGACGATGGACGCTCTCCAGCGCCTCGTCTCGGTTCGGCAGGTGGCGCGCGAGCGGGGCATTGAAGTCAGCGAAATCGGCTACAAGCCGCGTCAGGAGGGCTGAGCCATGGGACGCAATCCCGTCGTCGGACGGCAGGGCCCCAAGCATCACGCCGCGACGATTCCCGATGAGAAGACGGCGAAGCGCATTGCGGTCAAGCAGATCCGCTCCGGCATCGGCCATGCCGACACCATGCGGCGGACGCTGGCTTCGCTCGGACTTCGGCATCACCAGCAGACGGTCGAGCTCGAAAACTCGGCCTCGATCCGCGGGATGCTCTTCAAGGTGCGTCACCTCGTTGAGGTGACGCCGGCGCAGGAGGCGTGATGGCGAAGGCGAAGGAATTGGCGACCCCGTCGGTCACGCTGTCGAACCTGAAGCCGGCGCCCGGCTCGACCCAATCGCGCAAGCGGATCGGTCGCGGCCCCGGGTCCGGTATCGGCAAGACGTCGGGCAAGGGCCATAAGGGTCACAAGGCGCGCTCGGGCGGCTCGACCAATCCGGGCTTCGAGGGCGGGCAGATGCCGATCTATCGGCGGCTGCCGAAGCGGGGCTTCACGAACCCGTTCAAGGTGACCGCGATTCCGATTAACCTGGCTCGCCTCGCGGCGGTGTCCGGTGGCGACGTGACGCCCGAGACGCTGACCGAGGCCGGGCTGATCAAGAACGCCGAGCAGGTGGTGAAGATCCTCGGTACCGGGGAGGCCGCTCGGGCCTATGCCGTCCGCGGGATTCCGGTGTCTGCTGCGGCTCGCGCCAAGATCGAGGCGGCCGGCGGCAGCGTTGAGGCGTAAGTGACTGCTCCCAACACCCCATCGTTTTCGTTTGATCCGGAGCTGAAGCGCAAGCTCCTGTTCACGCTCCTGGCCCTGGTGATCTACCGGGTCGGCGCGCACATCGCCGCGCCGGGCGTCAACGTCCAGGCCCTCTCGGACTTCATCCGGAACTCGGCCGCGGCCGGGTTTTTCGGCTTGTACGACATGCTGGGCGGCGGTCTGTCGCGCGCGACGGTCTTCGCCCTCGGCATCATGCCGTACATCTCGGCCTCGATCATCTTCCAGCTGGTCGGCGGCGTCGTGCCGACCATCAGCAAGATGCAGAAGGACGAAGAAGGCCGGAAGACGATCACGCAGTGGACGCGGTATGCGACGGTGTTCATCTCGTTCGCCCAGGCGTACACCTTCACGCTCTTCACCGAGTCGATTCCCGGCGCGGTCGCCAACCCGAATTTCATCTCGCGCATGGTGATGGTGGTGACGTTGACCACCGGTGCCATCTTCGTCATGTGGCTCGGCGAGCAGATCACCGAGCGGGGCATCGGGAACGGGATGAGCCTGCTCATCACCTTCTCGATCCTCGAGCGTCTCTGGCCCGGGATGCTGCAGCTGATTTCGCTCATCAAGGGCAGCGTGGTCTCGCCCATCGGCGCCATCTTCTACCTGGCCGCACTGGTCGGCATCGTCGCCGCTACGGCCGCCATGACGATTGCCGCACGCCGGATCCCGATCCAGATTCCCCGCAAGGTCATGGGGCGCGGACGGATCCGTGAGGGGCAGAAGACGTTTATCCCGATTCGCCTGCTGACGGCGAGCGTGATGCCGATCATCTTCGCCCAGACGATCATCATCGTCCCGGGGACGCTGGCCAGCTTCACCAAGAGCCCGTTGCTCCGTGACCTGGCCGGCTTCTTCAATCCTGGCAGCCTGCCCTACTCGATCGTCTTCGCGCTGATGACGCTCCTCTTCAGCTACTTCTACACCTCCATCATCTTCAACTCGGTGGACGTGGCGGAGAACCTGAAGAAGCAGGGCGGGTTCATCCCCGGCGTGAAGCCGGGTGCGAGCACCGCCGACTACATCGATGACGTGCTGGTCCGGATCACCCTGCCGGGCGCGATTTTCCTGGCCTCGGTGGCACTCATCCCGATCTACCTCAGCGCGAAGATCGGGGTCCAGCAGCAGTTTGGCGGCACCTCGGTGCTCATCGTCGTCGGCGTGCTCCTCGACACCCTGTCCCAGATCGAGCAGCACCGCCAGCTCCGCAAGTACGACGGCTTCATGAAGTCTGGCCGGGTCAAGTTTCGCGGACGGCAGCAGCGGTTTATCTAGGCCGGGGACGTCGAACGGTGTGCAGAGGAACGAAAAAGGGGACTTGGCGGAATGAGGGGCGGAAGGAGAAAAGAGAAAGGGCGGGATCGCCTCGTTTCTCCTTCCTCTTTCCGCCCCTCCTAGTCCCAAGTCCCTTTTCTCCGTCCGCTTCCTGTTCTTAGGAGATCACCACATGGACATCCTCCTCATGGGCCCCCCCGGGGCCGGCAAAGGGACGCAGGCGGAGTTGCTCGCCCACGGGACCGGTCTACCCACCTTCGCCACCGGCAACCTCCTGCGTGACGCGGTGGCTCGTGGCACCCCCCTCGGTCTCGAGGCCAAGGGGGTCATGGAGGCGGGGAAGCTCGTCAGTGACGACATCATTCTCGGGGTCATCCGGGAGGAGCTCGACCGTCCTGCCGCGGCCAACGGGGTGATCTTCGACGGCGTGGTCCGGACCATCCCGCAGGCCGAGGGGATGGCGGCATTGCTGGAGGAACGGGGCCGCCGACTGAATGCCGTGTTGTTCTTCGACGTGCCGGACGCGGAAATCATCGGGCGGATCGAACGGCGTCGCGGCATCGAGGGGCGCGCCGACGATGATCCGAACGCGGTGATCACC
>SPDF01000033.1 GCA_004525055.1 Gemmatimonadales bacterium
CGCCGATCGGCGGTGTGCGACTCCACGGATGCGGTCACCCCCAGAAACGCCACGTGCCCCGAAAAGTCCGGATCGAAGGAGTTGCGAGCGAGGATGGCCGCATGCTCTGCCACGAACTGTGTCTGTAGATGATGGGAGGTAGTCTCCCGGTGGATTCCGAGGGTCCACTCCGCGTAGGCGGTGAGGGTCAGGGTGCGCCGGCGCTCGGAGCGGTTTGTCACCCGCAGCAGCGACAGTTTCACCGCGGCATCGGTCGGGAGCCCAAGCGTGAGCTCGGTTTCGATGCCCTGGTGATCGTGCGCGAAGGTGGATTGACCCGGGCCATGACGCACCATCCAGCTTCCGGCGGCGGGGACCGGAGCCGGTGTCGCGCTCCACAGCTCCCCGCTCTCGTCGTCCTTCAGGTAGATCACATCGCAGACGGGGTCGGTGACGGGGTCGTTGTGCCAGGGCGTCAGGCGGAAGAAATACGAGCTCTCGGCCCAGGTGCAGCCGGCGCCCCGTTCGGTAACCAGGAACCCGCCATGCGGGTTGGCGATCACGTTCGACCAGGGCGCGGGTGGCACGTGGCCCTCGGCCACCCGGAGCACGTAGTCCCCCGCCTCGTCCAGCCCGCCGAAGCCATTCTCGCCTGCCACCGGCTCTGCGTCGCTCGCCGGGATGGCCATCAGTCTCGGCGGACGGGGTCGCACCCGTAGTTCTGCCGGCGCAGGACGCATCGTGTCGGGGGCTCCCGCCCGGCTTCGGGTGATAGCGCCCGGTACGATCCGGCTCAGGGGCCGGCCATCGCAGGGGATATGTACCCGGGCAGTCGCCGAGAGCATGAGGTAGTCGTCGGGGTTGAAGGTGTCGCGCCGTCGAATGAATACCCCACCCGGCTGGTCGACCACTGTCGATCCGCTCGCGGCAAACAGCTCCTCGGTGATCGACTGCCGGAGTTCCTGGAGGTAGTCGTGCGGGTGCGCGATGACCACCACCAAGTCGATCGACAGCCCATGCCGCCGCCAGTAACGATGGGCCGCAAAGAGCTCCCGTAAGGTCGGCAGGCCTTTGACCGCATCGATGACAGCCAGCAGGATCGGCCAATCGCCGGAAATACCGTGCGTCCACAACCGGGGTTGCGATCCGCGGTTCCGACGTAGCTCATCGGCCGGCGGGCCCAGCGCCTCGCGCGCGTACAACAGATGCCCAGCAATATCCTGGAAGACTGCCGCCTGGCCGCTGTCGATCCCAGCGTGACGGAGATCGATCTGCGTGACCATCCACGCCAGGTCGAGGGCGCGCCGGGCCGCGTGAGGCGCATGGTATCGATCCGCCAAGTCGAACGCGGCCTCCCGGGTCGCAGCGACCAGCGTGGTGAACGCAACAGACACCGACTTGCCGGCCCCCACGCGGACGCGCGTCCGCAGCGCGATGATCGGATCGAGCACCGCTCCGGTCGTGCCGGAAAGCGGGCCCGCCTGATCCATCGCGATGGGGTGGCGCGTGGTGCGCCCGCGCCCGACGAACCGGGCCCGGTCGGTCTCGCAGGTCACCGGACCGACCCGGTCGGCGCCGGCGTCGACGAGATGGACACACCACGGTGCCTGTTCGTCCGCCCGCCGCGGACGACGCCTGGCCGTGATGCTGGCACACCACTCGTGCCACTCGGTCTCGACGAAAAGATTGGCGAACGCGGGATGGGCGGCCGCCTGCTCCGCCGGGCCCATCACGACTTCGCCGTAGGTCGTGAGCTCGATCTCCCGGGCTTCGCTGCCATAGTTGGTCAGGGTGACGCGCCGGACCTCCGCGGCGTCGGCAGGCACGACCACGATCTCGGTGCGGGTCTCCACCTCACCATCCATCCGGTGCAGGGTGGCCCGGTCAGGGGCAAAATGCGCGTGGTAGGTGTCGGCCTCGGCGCCGGTCGGCTGGTACCCGACGGACCAGGTCCGGCCGGCGGTCACATCCCGCACATAGCAAAACTGGCCCGTGTCGTCCGCCGTCCCATCTGCGTGCCAGCGGGTGACAGCCAACGACTGGTATCGGCTGAATCCGCCGCCGGCGTGGGTCACCATCACGGTGTAGGGCAGATCGCCTAACAAGGCGACCCGTGGCTGCGGGCTTTCCGGGAGGTTCACGTGGCGGACGACTGTCGGTTCCTCGACCAGATCCCGGCTCGCCTCGTCTGACCGCTTGCCGGCGGCCTCCTGGACGACCAATCGCCGCGGCACCCGTTCCTGCAGCAACAACTCCGCCGCCCGAACCATTGATTCGTTGTGAAACCGCGTCTGCCAAATGTCATGGTGCAGCAGGTTGGTCAGGGCAACGATCGTCATCCCGGCGTGGTGCGCCATGACTGTCTTGACCATGGCAAACCGTTCCCCGGGCATCGGCCGGGTGAAATCGATGGCGTCCCAGAACCCGTGTGGGCCCAACGCGTTGAGCGCCTCCAGCGCCGCAAGGTTGGCCAAAGCTGGAACGGGCATCAACATGGCCGACAGAGCGGACGCGTAGGGGGCGACGACCAGGTCCCGGCCGAGGTCCCGCTTGAGCGCCAGCTCAGGCACGCCGAAGGCGCGATACTGGTAGGTGAGATGCTGATCCCGCACGTTATATGCGCTCTCGCTGACGCCCCACGGCACGCCCCGTTCGTGGCCGTACGCGATCTGCGCGCGCACGGCGCCGCGGTCACTCTGGTCGAGGAGGGTGCCCGGGAACGACTCCATCACGAGCAACGGCATCAGGTACTCGAACATGCTGCCGCTCCACGACACCATCATCGGGACGCCGTCGCGCCGGATCAGGCTGCGGCCCAGCCGGAACCAGGCCTCCACCGGCACGTCACCCTTGGCGATGGCCACGAACGCCGCCAGGCGTGCCTCAGAGGCGAGGAGATCGTAAGAGGAGGCGTCCAGCGTGTGCGACTCGGGGTGATACCCGATGGCAAAGAGCCGGGTGGGTGCATCGAACAAGAACCCGAATTCCATCGCCATCGTCAGTTGATAGGCCCGCTCCGCCAACTGATGGAGTCGCTCGCGCGGCACCGCCATTGCCGACTCGACGTCCGACGCGGGGCGCTCGGCCAACGCCAGGCATGCCTGCCGAAGGGCTAGGAAGTGGCCGGCAAGATTCCCGCTGTCCACCGTGGAGACGTATGCCGGCTCCAGCACGTGGAGATCGTCCAGCGAGTACCAGTTGTAGAAATGTCCGCGATAGCGGGGCAACCTGCCCAAGGTCTCAAAGGTCCGCTCGAGCCGGTGCGTCATCTCCTCGAGACTGAGCACGCCGAGGTCATGTGCACTGACGGTGGTCAGCAGTTGCAGGCCGATATTGGTCGGCGAGGTCCGCATCGCCACGACTTCGGTCGGGTCGAACTGCACATTATCCGGAGCCAACCAGTGCGTCTCCGCCGTCACATACCGATCGAAGAATTTCCAATGCTGTTCGGCATACCGTTGTGCGGTCCGCCGCATCGCCTCCGCGAGCCGGTCGCCGGTGGCCACGGGGCGGCCAAGCCCGGTGGCGATCAGCGGGGAGAGGAGCCAGAGGATCGTCATCGGCCAGACTGCGAACATCAGCGCCCACGGCACGGCACCCGATCCGCGCTGGATGGCGACACCGGTGATCGTGAGAGCAATCAGCAGGCACGCCACGATGGCCGGTCGCATGGCCCGCCAATTCTCCGTGCCAGTGCCAGCCAGTCTCCGGGCCACCTGTGCGGCAGGTTGCCACTCGAGCAAGTGGCGCCGCGTGAAGAAGAGGCGGATCAGCGTGCGTCCGATGGCGTCCGCCGAAAGCCACGCCTGATGCGGCAGGAACGTCAGGGCGAGGCCGACCTGCTTCGAGCCATTGACGGCGTCCCGCCCGATGGCAGCGTAGTAGGCGCGCCAGGACTTGTCTCCTGGCGGGCGTACCGCGGCCAGCAATAGCGACACGATCCAGGGTGCGGCGATCGCCCCCAGTCCAAGCAGGGTCCAGCGGATTGGCGACCCACCGAACACCGTCCAGCCCGCAAAGATCAGCGCGAGCTGGGCGATTTCGACCGTGCTCCGACGCAGGTTGTCCAGGATCTTCCAGCGCGACACCATCGCCAGCCGATTCGGCTCCGGCCCGTCGGGGCCCGGGACACGGGGCGCCAGCCACGGCAGCAGCTGCCAGTCACCGCGAATCCAGCGATGCTTCCGCCGGGCATGGGCCACGTAACTGGATGGGTAGTCGTCGTAGACGATGATGCCGGTGGCGAGGCCGGCCCGGGCGTAGTTGCCCTCGATCAAGTCATGGGAGAGGAGTGTGTTCTCGGGGAACCGACCATGGGTCGCCTCGCGAAAAGCGTCGACGTCGTAGATCCCCTTTCCCGTGAAGCTCCCCTCCCCATAGAGGTCTTGATACACGTCGGAGACCGCGGTCGTATAGGGATCCACACCGGGCTGGCCGGAATGGATCGCGGCGAACCGCGACTGCTGGGCGCTCGGGAGCGCGACGCCGACGCGTGGCTGCAGGATGCCGTACCCCGCGACGATTCGGCCCAGGTGCGGGTCGTACACGGCGCGGTTGAGCGGATGCGCAATGGTCCCGATCAGCGCCGCCGCGGCGCCCTGGGGCAAGTGCGTGTCGGCATCGAGCGTGATGACATACCGCACGTCGCGCAGCGGCGCCAGGTCTCCGCTGACCATGTTGAACGGGGCCTGCGAGCCCGTGCGGAGAAACCGGTTGAATTCGGCCAGTTTGCCACGCTTTCGTTCCCATCCCATCCACACGCCCTGCTGGTCGTTCCACCGTCGAGGCCGATGCAAGAGGGAGAATTCCTCAATCCCACCCTCGGCGTAGCGCTCATTCAACGCCTGGATTCCTGCGACGGCCGCCGCGAGGATCCCTTCGTCCTCCGGCGTCACCTCCGTCGGGGCATCGGTGAAGTCGCTTAGGATGGCGAAATGCAGCGAGCCATCCCGGTTCGCGAGGTAGAGCACCTCGAGGTTTTCCAGCGCGCCGCGCACGTCCGCTTCGCTGCCGAAGAGTGTGGGTACCACCACGGCCGTCTGGTATTCCTGTGGCACTCCGATTTCGCGGAAGTCCAGGCTCGGGAGCACCCGGGGCGGGATGACGGCCGTGACCAGCTGATTCGCTGCGCTGATCCCGATGTCCCACGCGGGGAGGAACGTGAAGATGACCATGAGCGGCAGGACCACGTGGAGTGCGTCCACACCCGCCAGCCAGAGCACGGCCACGAGCGCCAGGGCGGTCAGCAGCCCCAGCCCACCCAACAGCACCAGGTCCGCGTACTTTCGCGTGGTGCGGAGCGCGCGTTCGGCGAAGGCCGGCACGCTTCCGGCGGCGCGTTCGAGGTCACCCAGCCCGTCGTCGATCAGGTAATAGCCTACGTGTCGCCGCCGAGCCGCCTCCGCATCGTCGACCGGAACGGCCGCGGCCAGTCCGACGGCGAGCTCGGCCACTCTCGGCTCCGGGATGCCGCTTCGCTTGGCGATCCGCTCGACCGCGTGACGATACTCGTCCCGGGTGCCAAAGGTCATCCGGCCATAGTGGCCGGACGGGTCGGTCCGCAGCACCGACTCCATTGCGCTCTGGCCCTCGACGAAGCGCCGCCAATCGCGGCGCCCGATGGTCCGCAGACTGGTGATGCTGTTGGCCATGATCATCTGGGTGTGCGCCACCCGTTGGGTCGCGCGCGCCGTGGCGTCGTCGGGGCGCCATTGCTCGTCATGCATCCAGCGTTCCAGCCACGCCAATGCGGAGGAGGCGCCGGCGGCGAGCCGGAGCTGTGCGAGAAAGTGGGAGACAAAGATCGGCGTCAGCTGTTGCCGGGTATCGACGACGTCTCGCAAGGCGTTGGCAAGCGCCGCGCCGCTCCGCTCCGATGCCTCCTGGATCCGCGCCGCCCACTGGTCGGCGGCGGCGATCTGATCGAGCCGCTGAACCGTCCGCAGCGTCATGCGGCGCACGTTCTCGATCAACCCCAGGCGCAGCATCGCCGGGATGGCCCACAACTCGCCGATGGAGAGCGGCTCCACCTCCTGGTACGCCTGCACGAAGAGGTCGACGTTGTCGAGATCGATCCGCCCCTCTGAGTGGGAAATGAGGGCGATCGCGACTTCGTAGACGCGGGGGTAGCCGGTCAGGGGGCCGTTGGCCAGCTCGGGAAGCTCGCGATAGAAGCCACGCGGCAGGGCCTCGCGCACCTCCTGCATGTGTTCAAGGATGACGTGATAGTTGTCGAGCAGCCACTCACCCGCGGGGTCGGGTTCGCCGCCATTGGCGGTGTCCCGGGCGATCCGCGAGTAGGCCGAGTCGATCAGCTTGCGGGTGCTGTCGAGCCGGGCAAGCAGCCGCGCACGGCGGCCCTTCTGAGGGGGAGACGCCACCGTCTGCCCTCGGGCGACCACGCGGGCCCGCTCAGCGAGATGCTCTGCGCCGAGGAGATCTCCCTGGATCGGGCCGGTGAGTAGGTCTTCCGCCGTATCGGTGGGTCGTCGGAAGGCGCTCCGGAGGCGGCTCCGGATGGAGGGCATTATGGCGTTCCGGTCTGGGGGAGCGGAGGCGGAGTGCAAGCCGCTGTGGGAGGTGATGCCGTCATCGGATGAAAGATACCCAGATTGCCGAGCGGCGCGGCCCCGAAACGCCGACCCGCGGAGGCGTTCTCACTCGGCTGGTACTGACTCCCGCCGGAACTGCTGATGGTTTCCCGGCTTCCAGGTGGCTCCTCCGTCCTCCGAGTATTCCATCTTTGACTCGAAGGCGTCTGTGGTCACGTTGTACCGCGTGAACCGGAGTTGACCCGTTCCACCATCCGCCGCCTTGAATTCGGGTGTCGTGCGGACCTCCCCTCCGAGGGGGCCGATCATCTCCCAGAGCCGCCCATCGGCCCCCACCGCCACCATCTCGATCACCTGCGCCGTCTCATTGACGAAAAACAGGATGCCGGACGTCTGCTTCAGTTCCGGAATCTCGCTCTTTCCAGAGACGACCCGATCAGGCACCACCCAAGCGAATTCGTAGGTGCCAGTCACCGCCCGGGCGACGGAGCCGTCCTCCTTGAGAAACTCGGTCGTGACCGCCCATCGACCGACCGTGTTCCGCAGTTGTTGGACCGAGCGTTCCATCGGAGTGGACTCAGTGGACGCCTGGGCCGCAGCCATGGACACGGGGCCGAGGAGTACTGCAACGATGAGGAGGGCGCGCATCGAACGGTCTCCGGGTGAGGGGGGGGTAGGAGCGCAGCGACTGCACTCGACGGAGACGCCCAGCCGAGGTGCGGCGACACTGCGTCGCCACCTACCTCACACGGTGGTACGCGCCGTCGAACAACTTCTTCCAAGAGCGTCCGTCCTCCGACATCTCCATCGAGGACGCGATCTGGTTGGGCTGTGTGTAGTCTGAGCGCATCCGTACATGCATGGGCGGCCCGCCGTGGCCCAGGACCAGGACATCATCGATGAACGCTCCGGTGAAGTGCTCCGGGGGAGAGCCCATCGAGTCGATCCATGTCATGGCATAGAGTTCCGACTTCGGATCAAAGGTGTAGATGCCGTGGCCAGTGAAGGTCACGGCATCACCCCGCATCTGCCGATAATCGATGACAAGCCCGAAGCCGCCGACCGCGATCCGGCTCTCGGTCCGGCCGACGGCCGTGCCGCCCTTCGGGTCCCAGGGCGACGGGTACATCGTCTCGGTTCCCTCCCACGTGCCGGCCATCAATTCAAACTTCTTGTGTCCGGTGGATGGTGTTGGCATGTGCATGGGTGAACCTCCCTCAGTGATATGTGTCTCAGGTCCGACCCCTCCTCACGCCGGCTTGATGTTCTGGTTTGTCGCGAGGAGGTTGTCTGGATCGTACTTGCGCTTGAGCGCCGCGAGGCGCTTGTAGTTCGGGCCATAGGCGGCCTCGACCCGGTCGCCCTCGTCCGAGGTCATGAAGTTGACGTAGGCCCCACCCGTGGCGAACGGTGCCGATGCCGCGAAGAACGCACGGGCCCAGTCGATACACCTCTTGTCATCGGCCGCATCGTCCCAGCGTCCGTGCACGTTCATCACGAATTGTGCGTCCCGGGCAGCGTAGGCGGTGGACTCAGCACTCGGCTTGGACGTAGCCCCACCGAGTCCCGCAAAGAAGATCTCGCACTGCGGCGACGGCAACGTGGAGATGGATGCGAGAACCGTGTCGAACAAGCCGTCCTCAAGTGTCGTGAAGTTGTGGGACTTCCAGTAGTTGCGCGCCCCTGGCGTCAGCAGCGGGTCAAATGCCTGCTGCCAGTTCACATAGGGCTGGACGCCGACAGACTCGCCGACCGGTGTGCCCCAGTGCCGCAGCGGCTCGACGAGCGCCTCCCCGTCCTTGGGGGCTCCCGCGTAGCACAGTGCGAGGATGACGACCTCAGTGCCGTGGACTGCTTCGGGGAGAAACGGCAACGGCGGCGCCTTACGGAGGACGACCCACACCGAGAGCTCGTCCGGCGCCTTGGCGGCGAACGCACGATACTGCTGCAACACCGACTTGGCCTCGGCGATGGGATAGACGATCAAGCCGGTCAGAAGGTCAGGCCCGACCGGATGCAGCCGGAATTCAAAGCGGGTGACGATGCCGAAATTGCCGCCGCCACCCCGGATGGCCCAGAAGAGGTCCGGATTGTCTGTGGCGCTGGCGCGCACGACCTCACCGGCCACAGTGACGACCTCGGCACTCTCGAGATTGTCGATTGTGAGTCCATGCTTGCGGCTCAGCCAGCCGAAGCCACCACCGACAGTGAGCCCCGCAACGCCGGTCGTGGAGTTGATGCCCACTGGTGTCGCCAGGCCGTGGGGTTGGGTGGCGGCATCGAGGTCCCCCAGCGTGGCTCCCGCCTCAATCGTGACTCGCTGTGCACCCTTGTCCACCTTCGCGGTCTTCATCTGGGACAGATCAACGACCAGGCCGCCATCGCAGAGAGCACTCCCGGCAATGTTGTGGCCACCGCTCCGCACAGCGAGCGAGAGCGTGTGGGTCCGGGCAAAGTTCACCGCCTGCACCACATCCGGCGTCGAGAGGCACTGGACGATGAGTGCTGGACGCTTGTCGATCATCGCGTTCCAGATGGTCCGCGCGCCGTCGTAGTCCGCGTCGCCCGGCTGAATCACGGTGCCCGTGATACCATTCTTCAGTGCTTTGATCTGCTTGGCTTGGAACGCCGGCATGGCTGTCTCCCTCTGGGTGGCTGTCGCGACCACGCGGCGACTCACCGCGTGGCATCTTCTTTCATACTCCCCCTGATCAGGCCGTCGGTGAGTTGGCCAGGCAAGAGAAGAGACGAAATGATTGTAGGGAAATGTTTAGAAATGGATACCGAAGAAATGCCGACAGGAGGGCCGCGGTGGCACGCAGCTACTCCGGACCATCGACGAGCACCTCCCACTTGGTCAGCCATGCCCGCAGCCGCGTCGTACTCAACAGCACGATGGCAATCCCAACCCCGGCATAGAGGAAGGCATGAAAGGTCAGATCCATGACCTGCCCGTGGACCTGCCCAAATATGGGGAGTGAGTTCACGAGTTCGGCCAGACCGCTGGCGCCCGCGACCCCCAGTCCGATCAATGTCCATTTCCGGAGACGCCTCGGCGTGCCGAGCGCCAGCGACCGGATTTCCTCGGCGGGGAAGTTCACGATGCGGGACCCCTTCATCCGAATCGCCAGGTCATTGGGCGTGGCCGAAACCAGCGAACCTTTGTGCACCGTTCCGTCGGATAACCCGACGCGGAGGAGGACGTCGCGGTCGAGCTTTCGCAGGGCATCGACGCGGACCAGCGCGTCCGAAGTCACCTCTCGGCGGGCGGGAAGCATCAGCCGGCGCCCTGATCCGTTACTTCCCCTTCTTCTTGCTGTCCTTTTCGGCCTTTGACTTTCGCTTCAGGTCAGCCCGATGGGCACGCTCATACGTCTGGATGTCCAAAAAGCGTCCCTTCGAGTCACGGACAGCGTAGAGCTTCTTGCCCGAAACACTGCGGTGTGTGGTACGACGACCCTTTGCCATCAGTCTCTCCTGGAATGGGGAAATCGGAGCCGACAATAGTGCGAGGACACGGCTCGGTGAGATGTGCGGGCGCTAGTCCTGCAACACGAACGAAACCTTCATCAGCACGCGATACTCGCTGACCTTGCCTTTGACAACGACCACCTTCTGGCTCTTGATCCAGGCCCCGTTGACGTTGCGCAGCGTCTTGTCGGCTCGGGCGATACCGGTGGCGACGGCATCCTCGAAGCTCTTGGTAGATGAGGAATGAATCTCGGTTACCTTGGCGACGGACATGTGAAGCTCCCGCGTGGAAGGAAGGGGAAGTCAGAATTCCAGAGCTCACTGGCGCAAAACCAGAAGCCGTCCGCTGCGGTGAACTTCGGTCGGGTGGCGCAGCGGGAAACAGCAGCCGTATCGTGCCGACCTTCCTCCTAACTAATCGCCCCCTGACCAAACCCGCTAGGGTGCGGGCCCAGCGCGCGGATCACCCTCGGAGATCAGGCCCTGCGTGGCCCCTACGACAAAGGGCCGGCCATCCTCTGCCGGCCCTCGTCTCTTCAAGACCTGCGATGCCTCAGGGCGTGCGGGTCGCCATCCAGGTACCTGCCTGCACCACGCTGTCCGAGCCGGCCATCATCCACACCACGGTGCCGTTCCAGGTGTCGCCGGTCGGCCGACCCACGGCCC
>SPDF01000189.1 GCA_004525055.1 Gemmatimonadales bacterium
ACACCCTCCTCGAAGAGCGCGAGTGCGGCATCGAGGTCCGCGTCATCGGCCTCGAGCCGGCGCACGATCTCCTCCAGCCGGCGTAGATCGTCCTGCAGTGTGGGGATTCCAGTCGGTTGCTTCGGCATAATCGCTACTCCGGACGCGCCGGCACCGACCCGTCGCTGACGCGCAGTCGGAAGGGCCGGCCTGAAGAAAAGTCCGCCACGTGCGACAGCACACGGCCAGTGTCGTCCTGCGCCACCCCATAGCCTCGTGCCAGGACTCGCAGCGGGCTCAGCGCATCCAGCTGGGCGGCGACATGCTCGACGCGATTCCGTCGCGACTCGAGCAGGCGACCGAGGGCCGAGTGGAGCCGGTCGCCAGTACGGGACAGCCGTTCCTCCGCCACGCGGGTTCGGCGGCGCAGGCCGGCGCCCAGACGTACTCCGAGGCCATCCACCCGGTGCAGCAGCGCCGCCCGATCCGGCACCACGATCTCAGCGGCCGCCGACGGGGTGGCGGCGCGCACGTCCGCCACCAGGTCGGACAGCGACACATCGGTCTCGTGGCCGACGGCGGAAATCGTCGGCACCCGCACCGCGGCGAGGGCGCGGCAGACCGACTCGGCGTTGAAGGCCCCGAGATCCTCCTTGGCCCCGCCACCGCGGCCAATGATACAGGCATCGAGGCCGTCGATCCGATTCACGAGCTGGAGCGCCCGCACCAGCGAATTCACCGCCCCATCGCCCTGCACCTGCGCACCAACCAGGACGAGCTCCACCGCGTTCCACCGATTGTGGGTAACGATGATCATGTCGCGGAGGGCGGCGCCATCGGGGCTGGTGACGACGGCGATACGGCGGGCAAAGGCTGGCAACGGGCGTTTCCGCTCGGGATCGAAGAGGCCATCGGCCTTGAGCGCGGCGCGCACCCGCTCCAGTTCCAGGGCCTTTGAACCGAGCAGCGCGGTGGGGATGATGTCCGAGGCGGTGAGCCGGTACTCCCCCTTCTCCTCCCAGAGGGTGGGGCGTCCCCTGACCAGGACCTCCATCCCGTCGGTCGGCGCCTTCCCGTGGCGCTTCAGCACGCCCGCGGCCTGCTGCTTCCAGAGCATGCACCGGATTGATGCGTCAGCGTCGCGCAGGGTGAAGTACCAGTGACCACTGCGCCAGATCTTGAATTCCACCAACTCGCCCCGTACGAACACCGCACTTCCGAAGGTCCCCTCGACTGCGCTCTTCGCCTGCCGGTTGAGTTCGGAGACGGTCAGCTCCTCCGGGAGATCGCCGTCACCGAACAGCGACGGATGGCTCACGCCGTCTGCCTCACTCTGCCCGCGTGAGTTCGGCCGCCTGCAGCGTGTTCTTGAGCAACATCGCGATCGTCATCGGGCCGACGCCGCCCGGCACCGGGGTGATCGCGGAGGCAATCGCCGCCACGGGCTCGTACTCGACGTCGCCGCAGAGTCGATAGCCCTTCTCGCGCGTGGCGTCTTCCACCCGGTTGATGCCGACGTCGATGACGACGGCGCCTGGACGCACCATGTCGGCGGTCAGGAACTCCGCCCTGCCGATGGCGACGATGAGAATGTCGCCCTGCCGCGTCAGCGACGGGAGGTCCTTCGAGCGCGAATGACAGACGGTGACGGTTGCGTTGCCGCCCGGGCCCTGCTGGATGAGTAGGTTCGCCATCGGCTTGCCGACGATATTCGACCGCCCGATGATAACCGCGTGGGCCCCGTTCGTCTCGATGCCCGACCGGATCAGCATCTGCTGGATGCCATAGGGTGTGGCGGGGCGGAACGCGGTCGGGTCGCCGGTCACCAGCTTGCCGACGTTCTCCGGGTGGAACCCGTCGACGTCCTTGAGTGGATTAATGCGGCGGAGCACCTTGTCGCTGTCCATGCGCTTCGGCAGCGGCAACTGGACCAGCATGCCGTGGATGGCGGGGTCGGCGTTGAGCTTGTCGATCGTGGCCAGCAACTCGTCCTGCGTGGCGGTGTCGGGAAGCCGAATGGTGACAGAGTACATCCCGGCCTCTTCGCACGCCCGGCCCTTGCTCCGTACGTACACCTGGCTCGCGGGATCCTCCCCCACCAGCACGACCGCGAGGCCCGGCTTGATGCCGACCGCGGCAAGCTTGGCGACGTCGACAGCAACTTCCTCCCGGATGGCAAGGCCCAGCGCCTTGCCGTCGAGGATACGGGCGGTCATCGGGCTACCTCCACAGAACGGGTCTCCCGGATCACGACCACACGGATCTGACCCGGATATTGGAGTTCGTTTTCGATCTTGCGGGCGATCTGCTCGGAGAGTTCCGCCGCCTGCGCGTCGTTGACCTTGTCCGGCGTCACGATGACGCGGATTTCCCGGCCGGCCTGGATGACGGCCGTCTTCTCGACGCCACGGAACGCGTTGGCGATCTCTTCCAGCTTGGTCAGCCGCTTGACGTAACTCTCGAACGCCTCGCGGCGGGCACCAGGACGGGAGCCGCTGATGCCGTCGGCTGCCTGCACCAGGACGGACTCCGTGGACTCGTGCGGCACGTCGTCGTGGTGGGCGTGGATACAGTTGATAACCGCGGCACTCTCTCCGTAGCGCCGTGCGACCTCAACACCGAGCTCGACGTGCGTCCCTTCGCTGTCGTGCGTGAGCACCTTGCCGACGTCATGCAGGAACGCGCCGCGCTTGGCCAGCTTCACATCCACGCCCAGCTCGGCGGCCATGATTCCCGCGAGCGAGGCAACTTCCTTCGAGTGCTCCAGGATGTTCTGACCGTAACTGGTCCGATAGCGCATCCGGCCGACGAGCTTGATCAGCTCCGGGTGCAAGCCGCTGATGCCGGTGTCGAACGCCGCCCGCTCGCCCAGCTCGATGAGCTGGGTGTCCAATTCCGCCCGGACCTTGGTGACAATGTCCTCGATTCGACCCGGCTGGATCCGCCCGTCGGCGATCAGCGCCTCAAGCGACCGGCGGCCCACCTCGCGCCGGATCGGGTCGAAGCAGGAGATGACCACGGTGTCCGGCGTATCGTCGATGATCACATCGACGCCGGTGGCCATCTCGAACGCCCGGATGTTCCGGCCTTCGCGGCCGATGATCCGCCCCTTCATCTCGTCCGAGGGAAGGGTGACCGCCGCGACCGTCGTGGTGGCGGTATGATCGGGCGCAATCCGCTGGATGGCGATCGACACGATCCGTTGAGCCTGGCGCTCGGCCCCCTTCTTCGCCTGTTCCTTGATGTCGCGCACCAGCGCCGCGGCGTCGCTGCGCGAGGTTTCCTCCGCCTGCCGGAGGACTTCGCGCTTGGCCTCCTCCGCCGTCAGCCCCGCGACCTGCTCCAGCCGCTTCGACTGTTCGGCGATGAGGGCGTCCACCTCGAGCTCCCGCGCGGCCACCGCCTGCTCTCGTGCGGTAATGGAGGCATCCCGGGTCTGGATTGCCCCTTCCAAGGCGGCCAGCTGCTCCTGTCGACGATCGTGCGTCCGCTCCCGCTCCTCCGCACGCCGGTCCTGGCGCGCCCACTCCTCCCGGCGGCCCTGGGCCTCCTTGTCGAGTTCCTCCCGAAGGGCCAGCGTTTCCATCCTCCCGGCGAGAATCGCGTCCGTCTTGGCGGCCTCCGCCGCCCGTTTGACGTCCGCCGTGACCCGATCCGCCTCGGCCTGCGCTGACCGAAGCAGCTGGTCGGCATCGGCCTGCGAGGTGCGTGCGAGGGATGCCGCCTCCGTGCGAGCAGCGGCGACGACGTCGCGCCCGGTGGCCCGGCGGCGGAGTTGGACGATCAATGCGATGAGGAGGGCGACGGCAAGGCCGGCGAGCGCGCCCCCGATCAGGGGGAGCAGTTGCGGGTCAGACATAAGTATCTCCAGCGCGGCGAAGGACCCGCCACGCGTTGGTTTCAGTCTGCCGGGGCTGGAATCCCGGCGGCGCGCCCGCCGCGCTTGTTCGGCGGCAGGAGTCGAGCCACTTCATCGAGCAAAACGCTCAGGCGTGCGGCGCCGTCGCGGTCCCCGCGACGGGCCTGGAACAACTCATCGGTAATCTGCAAGGCGGCGAGAATCGCCGCCTTGTGCGTCTCGACACTCGGCATCGTCGCCTTCACGTGCCGCAGCGCCGTGTCGAGGTAGGCCGCCACTTCCCGAGTGTACTCGGCGGGCAACTCCGACCGGACAGTGAAGCTCTCTCCGGCGATAAACACCTGTACCGCATTCTTGGTCGTGCTCATGCGGCGCCCTCCTCGGTCTCGAGGAAGGCCAGCCGTGACGACAGTGAATGCAGCCGCTCCCGAGCCCCCTCCATCCGCTGCCGCAGCGACTGATTCTCCACCTCGAGCTCAATCACCCGCTTGCGCACCTGCAGCAGCTCCGGTCCCGCCAGCGCACCGCCGCG
>SPDF01000267.1 GCA_004525055.1 Gemmatimonadales bacterium
CTGAAGTCGCTCTTCCAGTTGAAGCGTGCGTCGCTGGACGAATCAGGGAGCAAGGATTTCTGGCAGGCGGGCAAGAGCGTGGACGGCATCACCTCCATCGAACCGGCGGGTGAAATCGTGAAGAGGTTCGCCGCGGCGGCCCCATGAACATCCCGGTGGATCCCGGCGCCTTCCCCCTCGTCGCGCATCGCGGCGCCGCCGCCGAGGCGCCCGAGAACACCATGACGGCCTTTCAGCGCGCCGCCGCACTTCACGTAGACGCCTTTGAGTTCGATGTCCGCCTCACCGCCGATGGCGCGGTGGTGGTGCACCACGACCCAACCCTCGACCGCACCACGGAGCTGACCGGGCCGCTCATCGCGCGCACCCTCACCCAGCTCCAGGCCGGCACCAATGTCCCCACCCTCGACGAGGTCCTCGGCGCCTTCCCTGCAATGCCGATGCTCGTCGAACTCAAGGAAGTGGTGGGACAGGAGCGGGTGCGCAATGTGATCCTCCGGCACGATGCCGCCGGCCGCTGCCTCGTCGCCTCCGAACATCACGACGCCCTGTCGTGCTTCCGCGATGGGCGGTTCCTGGTCGGCGCGAGCCGGAAGGACATCCTCCGCCTGCTCATCGGCTCGGCCACCGGCACCCGGCCGAAGAAGGTGGCCTACCACGCCCTATCGGTCCCCGACCGCTATCATTTCCTCCCTGTCGCCACCCGTCGTTTCATTGCCGACGCCCACCGCCTCGGCTGCCCCGTCCATATATGGACGGTGGACGACCCCGCCGAGGCCGCCGAGCTCCGCGCCCGGGGGGCCAACGGGATTCTCACCAACGACCCGGCCCGGCTGGCCGAGTTTGGGACGCACGCGACCTGACCTTCTGTCATTGCGAGGGCACGCAGTGCCCGAAGCAATCTCCGTCCTGGCACCCCCAGAGCAGATTGCTTCGTCGCCCCCCTGCGGGGGCCCTCGCAATGACAGAATAGGGGGAGCCTTGACGGCAGGACTCCTTCCATATTATCTTATTATCCGGCTGAAAGGATATAGATATCGTGCCTGCCGTCCTCGACCGTCTCAGCGCCCTCGCCGACCTCACCCGGAGCCGTTTGCTCCTGGTGCTGGAGCGGGACGCCCTCACGGTCGGTGAACTCTGCCAGGTGATGCGGCTCCCGCAGTCCACCGTCAGCCGCCACCTCAAGCTCCTGGCCGACGAGGGGTGGGTCTCGGCGCGCGCCGAGGGAACCAGCAACCGGTATCGGGCGGCGCTGCGGGATCTGGACCCCGCCGCCCGGCAGCTCTGGCAGCTGGTGAGCGGCGAGATCGCCGAGGCGCCGGCCGCCAAGCAGGACGCGACGCGGCTCCGCGGTGTGCTTGCGGAACGGAGCACGAAGTCGCGGGAGTTCTTTGCGACATCGGCCGGACAGTGGGACCGACTGCGGAGTGAACTGTTCGGTTCGCGCGCCGAACTCGGCGCCCTCCCCGCCCTGCTCGACGAGACCTGGGCGGTGGGCGACCTCGGCTGCGGGACCGGACAGGTGGCTGCGTCACTGGCGCCGTTCGTCCGGCAAGTCATCGCCGTGGACGGCTCGGCGCCGATGCTCAGCGCCGCAAGGAAGCGGCTGGCGCCGTACCGGAACGTGGAGCTCCGCCGCGGCGAGCTCGAGGCGCTGCCGCTCGAAGACGCGTCGCTCGACGCCGCGGTGATTTCGCTGGCGCTGCACCTGGCACCGGAGCCGGCGCGCGTGCTGGCTGAGGCGGCGCGGGTGCTGCGACCTGGCGGCAGGTTGTTGATCGTGGACATGATGCCACACGAGCGCACCGATTTCATCGAATCGATGGGTCATCTCTGGCCGGGATTCGACGCCGAAGCCATCAGTAGCTGGGGACGCGACGCCGGTTTCCCCTCCTCGACGTATCACCCCCTGCCCGCCGATCCGGCGGCCAAGGGTCCGACACTCTTCGCGGCGGTGCTCCGCTGCGGTACCTCTTCGACCCGCAGACCAGAGGCATTGCCATGACCGCCGTTGCCCCGACCAAGCACCCGTTCACCGCCATGTCCAAGGGCCGAGCGCCGTACAAGGTGGCCGACATCTCGCTCGCCGAGTGGGGCCGCAACGAGATCCGCCTCGCCGAGTTCGAGATGCCCGGCCTGATGGCGCTCCGTACCGAGTACAAGGGCAAGAGGCCTTTGGCCGGCGCCAAGATCATGGGCTCGCTCCACATGACGGTGCAGACCGCCGTGCTGATCGAGACCCTCGTCGAGCTCGGCGCCGATGTGCGCTGGGTCAGCTGCAACATCTTCTCGACCCAGGACCACGCCGCAGCGGCCGTGGTGGTGGGACCGAACGGCACCGTCGCCGAACCGCGCGGCGTGCCGGTCTACGCCTGGAAGGGTGAGACGCTGGAGGAGTACTGGTGGTGTACCGAGCAGGCGCTCGAGTGGCCCGACGGCTCCGGCCCCACCCTGCTGCTCGACGACGGCGGCGACGCCACCCTGCTGGTGCACCGTGGCGCCGACTACGAGTTGGCTGGCGCAGTACCAGCGTTCGACGAGGCGAACGATTCCGAGGAGTGGGGCGTCATTCTTGAGGTCCTCAAGCGGAACCTCAAGACCCACCCCGGCAAGTGGACCAAGATTGCCGCCGACATCCGCGGTGTCTCCGAGGAGACCACCACCGGCGTGCACCGGCTCTACGAGATGATGCAGGCCGGCACGCTGCGCTTCCCGGCCATCAACGTCAACGATTCCGTCACCAAGTCAAAGTTCGACAACCTCTACGGCTGCCGGCACTCGCTGACCGACGGCATCCTGCGCGCCAGCGACGTGATGCTGGCCGGCAAGGTGGCGGTCATCTGCGGTTACGGCGATGTGGGCAAGGGATGCGCCCAGGCGTTGAAGGGCCAGGGCGCGCGGGTCATCATCACCGAGATCGACCCGATCTGCGCGCTGCAGGCGGCCATGGAAGGCTACCAGGTCACCACGCTCGAAGACGTAGTGGGCACCGCCGACGTCTTCATTACCGCCACCGGCAACAAGCAGGTCATCAGCGCCGAGCAGATGGCGCGCATGAAGGACAAGGCGATTGTCGGTAACATCGGCCACTTCGATAACGAGATCGACATGGCGGGGCTCAAGAAGCTCCCCGGCGTGAAGCGCGTCAACATCAAGCCGCAGTTCGACGAGTACGTCTTCCCCGACGGGCACAGCGTCTTGATCCTGGCCGAGGGGCGGCTCCTCAACCTCGGCTGCGCCACGGGGCACCCGAGCTTCGTGATGTCGGCCAGCTTCACCAACCAGGTGATGGCGCA
>SPDF01000397.1 GCA_004525055.1 Gemmatimonadales bacterium
AAGTGGCACGGATTGGGGTGGTCGTGGCCGATTTGAAGCGATCCGAACTGGCCGTGGCCGGTTTTCGGATCGGCAGCGCAATCCTCGGCTTCGACCCCGTGACCCGCGCCGACGGGATCACCTCGGTGCGCCGCGGGTACCATGCCGGGGAACTGGCGGTGCTCGCGGGCCGTGCCGGCCAGTCGGCGCACGTCGCGCAGCGGCCCGGCTTTCGTGTCGTGGCGTATTGGAGCACCTCCTGATGCGTACCGTGGACCGAATGATCGTTCGAGCCGCGGCGGCGCCGATGTTCGAGGCCGCTGCCGACGTGGAGCGATGGCCGGAGCGACTGCCGCACTACCGCTGGGTGCGCTTCAACGACCGGCGCGCCGATGGCGGGGTGGTGGAGATGGCCGCCGTACGCCCGTTCGGCCCACTGGCCTGGCCTGTCTGGTGGGAATCGGAAATGTGGATCGACGCCGCGCGCCGTGAGGTGCGTTATCGCCATGTCCGCGGCATCACCAAGGGGATGGATGTCATCTGGAGTGTCGTTCCACGCGGGCCTGAGGAAACGGAAGTGACCATCGTGCACACCTGGGACGGTCCGGAATGGCCGCTGATCCGCGTACCGGCCGCCGAGTGGATCATCGGTCCGGTCTTCGTGCATGGCATCGCCACACGCACCCTGGCCGGCCTGGCGCAGGCCGTGGAGTCCACCCATGGCTGACGCGCGCCGGGTGGTGATCACTGGGATCGGCGCCATCACGCCGATCGGGATCGGCGTTGCGGGGCTCTGGTCGGGGCTCCAGCGGGGCGAGTCGGCGGTGCGGGAGATCACCCGGTTTGATCCCGCGCCATTCCGGACCCGGATTGCCGCGCAGGTGGACGACTTCCACGCCACCGATCATATCGAGGAGCGGAAGGCTCGGCGCATCGATCGGTTCGGCCAGTTCAGCGTCGCGGCGAGCCGCATGGCGCTTGCCGACGCCGAGATCCACCTTGAGAGGGAAGATCGTGACCGTGTAGGTGTCATGATGGGAACTGCCCTCGGCGGGATCGGGATGGCGGAGGCGCAGCACGGGCGGTACGTCGAGGGTGGCATCCGGGCGGTGGATCCCGGGCTGGCGCTGATGGTCTTCGCGGGGGCGGCGAGCTGTAACGTGGCTATCGCCTTCGGGGTGACCGGACCGAACAGCACCAACGGCATGAGCTGCGCCTCGGGGACGATCGCTATCGGTGACGGGTTCCGTGCCATCGTCCGCGGCGACGCCGACGTCATGCTCGCCGGCGGCGCCGAGGCGCCGCTCGCCCCGCTCAGCTTCGGGGCGTTCGCCATCATCCGTGCCATGTCCACCCGCAACGCCGACCCGGGCACCGCGAGCCGCCCCTTCGACGCCGAACGGGACGGATTCGTCATGGGGGAGGGCGCCGCCGTCCTGGTGCTGGAGGAGCGACAGCACGCGCTGGCGCGGGGCGCCCGAATCTACGCCGAGCTCTGCGGCTTCGGCCTCACCAACGACGCGCACCACATGACCGCCCCCCGCACCGACGGCGCGCAGGCCGCGCGTGCCATGCGTCTGGCCCTTGCCGAGAGCCGGGTCGAGCCCGCGACCATCGGCTATGTGAACGCCCACGGCTCATCCACCCCACTCAACGACTCCACCGAAACGGTGGCGCTCAAGCAGGTCTTCGGCGCGCACGCCGGACGCCTGGCGATCAGCGGCACCAAGGGCTACTACGGCCATGCGCTCGGGGCGAGCGGCGCCATCGAGGCGGCTATCTGCGCCCTGGCCAGTCACCGAGGCTGGCTCCCGCCGACGGTGAACCTCCAGAATCCCGATCCCGCCTGTGACCTCGACTATCTTGCGGCCGGCGGCCGTGCGGCAGCGCCCGAGTACCTCCTCAGCAATTCCTTCGGATTCGGCGGCATTAATGCCGCGCTGGTGCTGCGCCGCGCCGACTGATTAGATTCGCCGCCATCTGGACACACACTTCCCCGATCTGCGAGGTAGCAGGATGCATGGTATGACCCGTCGGCTGGTCGCCGAGTTCTTCGGCACCTTCATGCTCGTGTTCTTCGGCGCTGGCGCCGTGATGACGACCAATTTCCCCAAGGCCGATTTCGGCCTGCTCGGCATCGCGTTCGCCTACGGCATCGCGACGGCCATC
>SPDF01000116.1 GCA_004525055.1 Gemmatimonadales bacterium
CCCCAGGCGCGTGAGCGACGCGAACCTCTTCGCCCAGCAGGCCGCCAACCGCCGTCGGTCGGCCTGGTTGGTCGCCGCGTTCGTGCTGTTTTTTGCCTGGGTGGGATTCGGCGGTGACTACGCCTTCTACCTCCTGACCTCCGGCGCCCCACGCGGCGCCTACCACCACGTCGTTCCCTTCATCGGACTCCTCACGACGGCCAGTGCCGCCGGCCTGTGCTATTTCTCCTGGAAGACCGGCCCCCGTCGCGTGCTGCTCGCGGCCGGAGCGTGGGAGATCGTGACGCCCGCCTCTCCGGCCCAACTGCAGTTGGTGAACGTGGCCGAGGAGATGGCGATCGCGGCGGGGCTGCCCAAGCCCACGGTTTGGGTCATCCCCGACCCGGACCTCAACGCCTTCGCGACCGGACACGACCCGCAGCATGCCAGCATCGCCGTCACGGAGGGGTTGCTGGCCGCACTCGACCGCGACGAGCTGCAGGGCGTGGTCGCCCACGAGATGTCCCACATCCAGAACGATGACGTGAAGTTGATGACGCTGCTCGCCGGAATGCTGGGCGCGGTGGCGCTGCTCTCGGACGGGATCGGCCGTTATCTGCGTCTGGGAGGGCGGGTCGGAGGGTCTTCGCGGGGCGGCGGCCGGAGCGGCGGGAAAGGAAACAACCCGCTCGGAGCGGTCCTGCTGGTGCTCTGGGTCTTCACGATGCTGATTGCGCCGGTGGTCACCCGCCTGCTGGCGATGGCGGTCAGCCGGAAGCGTGAGTACCTGGCGGACGCGACCGCGGCCCAGCTGACCCGCCATCCGGAGGCACTGGCCCGGGCGCTCGAAAAGCTGGACGCCGCATCGGCGCCGACCCGGAGCATTGCGCAGGGAGCGGCGCATTTGTGCATCGTGGATCCCGCGGAACGGAAGATCAGCGACCGCGAAGGCATCGTGGGAGACATTTTCGCCTCTCATCCGCCGATGCGGTTGCGGGTGGCACGCCTGAAGGCGATGGCCTTCCAGCGTGCCAAGCGTGACGGGGGGGGGCTGCCGACCTAGGGGGTGTCCGGGAGGGCGATGGCTGCGGCAAGCCCTTCGGGGTCGAGCGGGAGCCCCAGTGTTACCGTCGGCTGGGCGGAGCGAGCGGCGGTACCGTCTCCGTCCTGCAGGACAAAGAGCTGGTAGGGCCGTCCGTCCGGTTCGGGGAGGTTGGCCGGAAGCGAGCGCTCCGATACGAGGACCAGCGATACATCGAAGCCTTGTGAAGCCGGCAGGAGGGCGCCCGGGTCGCTGACGCGCTGGATCGAATATCCCGCCCGACGGAGCAGCGACTCCACCACCCGGGCGGTGCCTTCTTCCGGGACGAGCACCAGCGCACGTCCCCGTGATGGCGGCAGCTCGTGTGGGGCACCCTCGCCCAGGTCGATCATCTGCAGCCCCGGCGCGTATTGCGACGTTGCCGCCCGGCGGAGCTCCCCAGCCCGCTTCACGATTTCCCGAATGCGCTCCAGCATGCCCCGGATCGTCTCCAGCGACCCGCGCTGGGCGTCGTTCAGGGAGTCCTGTCCATCGAGCAGCAGCTCCACTTCCGCCGAAGCCGCCATCAGGGGGTTGTTGATTTCGTGGTGAAGGGTCACGGTCATCTCCCCGACCGCCGCCCGCCGCTCGACGTGCACCAATTCCCGCTCCGCCGTGGCCAGCGCCTCACGGAGTGAGCGCATCCGCCGCACCCGCTCCACAACCTCAGGCAGCATCGCGGCCAGGGAGCCGTCCTTCACCAGGTAATCCTCGGCGCCCGCACGCAGCGCGTCGGCGGCAAAGGTCTCGCTTCCATGCGCCGTCACCATCACGACACTCGGCGGGTCCGGCCAGGCACGCAGCGCCAGGAGCACCTCGCGACCCGCCAGATCCGGGAGGTTCTGGTCGAGCAACAGCACATCGGCCCGGGCGGCGGCGAGGAGGGCATCGCGCCCGTTGTCCACATGCTCGAGGTCGGTGAAACCGTGTGCGGTCAGCGCCGTGGCCGCGAGCCGGACCATCGCGGGATCATCGTCCACCACCAGGATGCGCAAAGCGCTCCGTTCAGCCACGTGCCGCCTCCGTCTCGGTACGAAATCCTACCCGCGCGAATTTTTCCCACGTCGTCTTGCCCCGCCAGGCGTCGAAGAGGCCGCGGAGCCGCCAGTACAGTGTAATGTGGCGGAAGCTGAAGGGCACGTTTTCGAGGATGGCGTAGCCGAGCAGCACCAGCACGTCCCGCCGCCGGCCGAAGGGGAGCAGCCCCCGCTGGAGCCGGTCGGCGAGGCCGAACCGGAACCGCCAGGCGCCTACCAGCACGGCGAAGAGGTTCACCAGCATGCCATAGCCGAACGCCGCCAGGAAGAAAGCGAGTGCGTACGGCCAGTTGATCAGGTGAATGTCGAACACCCAGTGTAAGAGCAGCAGGAACGAGAAGAAGACATATCCCACCATCTCGATCATCGGTCCGTAATACTCGAAGAACCAGAACGCCGGCAGGGCGAAAAAACCGATGCGCCCGAAGCGGGGCCGGAGCAGCATCGCCCGGTGATAGAAAAGCGATTCTCGGAGCCCGCGGTACCACCGCCCCCGCTGCTTGCGCAGCGACTCGAGCGATTCCGGTACCTCGGTCCAGGCCACCGGGTGGGGCAGGAACGCGATGCGACGGTCGAGGTGCTTGTCGCGAATGTACCGGTGGAGGCGGACCACGATTTCCATATCCTCGCACACGGTGCCGGCGCCCTCCGCGACGTACTCCTTCACGATGCGGTGGCGCACGAATGGCGTCAGATAGCCGCCCGCCCGGATGACGGTCTCCTTTTCGAAGACCGCGAACACCCCCGACAGGATCAGGATCGAGTCGAGCCGGTCGAGCCCGGTGCGTCCTGTGGTGAAGGAACGGAGGTACTCGACCATCTGGAACCGCGCCAGCGGATGGCGAGGCAGCCCCACGCTCACCACCCGTCCGTTGCGGATGGTGCAGCCGTTGGCGATCGCCACCTGGCCCCCGACCGCCACCACGCGCGGGTCCTCCTGGATGACCCGCATCATTTCCTTCAGCGCGCGCTGGTCGAGGATGGAGTCGGCGTCGAGGCAGACGAAGTACGGCGCGGTCGAGGCGTTGACGCCGACGTTGAGCGCGTCCGCCTTGCCGGCACTCTCCTTGTCGATGACTATCAGCCGCAGCACGCCCTTCGGCATCGGGCCCGTGGCCTCGTAGAGCGCCCGGACTCGTGCGGTGCCGATCGCCTCGCGATAGGGGAGGTCGGTCCGGCGAAGCTTGAACGCGCGCTGCAGCCGTTCCAGCGTCTGGTCGCTCGACCCATCGTTGACCACCACCACCTCGAACCGCGGGTAGTCGCAGTGGATGAGATTCGTCACCGAATCGACGATCGTCACTTCTTCGTTGAACGCCGGCACGATCATCGTCAGCGGCTTGGTCGAGCCGCTGTCATCAATCAGGTCGAGGTCCTCGACGAAGTGGCCCGCCACCTTGCGCCGGACCTGGCGAGCGGACAGCCCGATCAGGAGCAGGGTGTAACTGTTGTACAGGATGAAATACGCCAGGAAGAATGGCTGGGCGGCGAGTGTGATGACCGTGAGCGTACCGAGGATCGACTGCTGCATCAGGCGTCCGGCAGGGCGGCACGGACGGCGCTTCGCAGGGCAGGTGCCGGGTCTTCGATGGCCATCCGGCGGGCCACCGGGTCATCGAGGAGCGCGAGGACGATGCCCGCCCTCAGGCGCCGGTCCATATCCGTATTGGCGGCCCGCCGACGCAGCTCGGCCAAGGGCAGGGCGGTGGCCGCCGCTTCGGCGAGCGCACGGCGTGGGATGTCCCCAGGCAGCGTCACACCAGACCCGGTCAGGAGGTTCGCCACCGCTGCCATGGCCCGCACTTCCTCCGCGGGATCTGCCGCCAGCGTCGCGAGGCTCGTGGGGGGCCCCCCGGCCGCGCACGCGGCCGCCACCGCCACCCGGACGGCCGCCACCGGGTCGCCAGCCAGCCGTTCAAGCAGCCTCGCGTCGATCAGGTCGGGGTGGTGCCACCAGAGATGGAGGAGGGCCGCGCGCACCTCTGCGTCAGGATCCTGCCACAGGGCGTCGAGCACCGGCGTGGAGGAGGGCCCATGCGACTCAGCCACTGTTTGAAGCACGGCCAGCTTGCTTTCCAGATCGCCCGCCTGGGTCAGGCGCGCGAGCAGGGCAGGAATCTGGGCGACATCGAGTCGTGTCACGGCGATGGCGATGGCGACACGCACCTCCGGCGCCGCCCCGTCCAGCTGTCGGAGGAGGGTGACGACGGTGGAGGTATCGCCCAGGCGCCCGAGCGCCAGGATGGCTTCCCGCTGAACGGCAGGATCGCTATCGGTCAGCAGGTCAAGCAGGTTGTTCCCCACCACGCGGGCCCCCGTCAGGCCGAGCGCTGTGGCCGCCGCGGTGCGGACCGCCGGGTCGGGATCGTCGATGCGGAGCAGGATCCGGTCGGCAAACTTGGCCCCCCCGAGTTGCCCGACCAGGAGCATGGCGGCTGCGCGTACCCGGTGGTCATCCTCGTTGAGATGGTCGAGCGCGGCAGTAATCCCCTCGGGGGCCCCGAGGGTGCGAAGGACCTCGAAGGCGTCGGCGCGAAGCGCCGGATCGGCATCATGGCGGGCGATCTGGACCAGCTCGGTGGCCAGGTCCCGCCGGCCGGCGCGCCGGATCGCCTCCACCATTGCGGCGCGGACCGCCGCCTTGGGATGTGCCAGCCCTTCCGCTAGCAGTTCACGGGCACCGGCGTGGCCGAATCGGGCCAGCGTCTCCGTCGCCTCGGTCGTATTGTCGCCGCGCTCGATCGCTTCGACCATTCGGGCCGGCACGCCAAGTCGCTCCAGGGCCACGGCCGCGCGAATGCGGATCTCGGGATCGGCGTCGTCCAGTGCCAGCAGAAGGGGGCCTTCGGCCTGTGCCCCGACCTGCTCCAGCGCCTCCACGCTGCGCATGCGTACCCACCAGGCAGGGTCTCCGAGCGCGCGAACCAGGCGCTCGACCACTTCCGGTTGGTCGAACTGTCCCAGTGCCTGCGCGATACGCGCCCGGACGAAGGGCGCGGGGTCGCTGAGCAGATGGTCGAGGAGGTACCCGACGGCGCGGCCGTCGCCGATCCGTCCAAGCGCGCTCGCGCTCTTGGCCCGGACTTCGTCATCCAGGTCGTTGAGGGCGTGGACAAGCGAGGGGAAGGCACGCGCGGCACCCACTTCGCCGAGGATACTCGCCGCCCACGCTCGCGCGGGGTGGCGCGCGGGGTCCTCGAGAAACTTGATCATCGGGTCGACCGCAAGCGCACCATGCCTGGTCAGGATGTCGGCAATCCGCGGCACGAGCCACACCTCGGAACGCTTGAGCGCCTCGACCAGCGGCGCGACGGCGCGCGGGTCGCCGATTCGCGCCAGGGCGCGGAGGGCGATTTCGCGGACGTCGGCGTCCTCGGTGCGAGTGGCGGCCACGGTCTCGAGGAGGGCGGGCACCGCATTCGCGTTGCCGACGCGCCCCAGGAGTTCCGCAGCAAACGCCCGCTCACGCCACTGGGTCGCGGTCCGCAGTCGCGTCACATACTTGTCCACGAGGCCCAGCCGGTCGTACGCGTCGAGAAGCCATCCCGGCCGCTCGGTAGCGCCACGCGCCTGCTCCTCGAGCACGGCCTCCAGCGCCGCGAAGTCCTTGAGCGTTGTCAGCTCGCGGAGCTGGGGTTCGAGCAGCAACCGATCGCGAACGGCGAGGCCCGCGACGAGGTCGCGATAGACCCCCTTCCGGTGCGCCAGCCGTCGCTCGAGGCTGTTCAGGTAGGAGGTGTAGACCAACCAGGAAACCACTGCCATCAGGCCGATGCCCGCCATTGCCACGGCGACGCCGAGGATGATGGGAAGGGTGATCATTGGCGACCCGCCGGTCGTGCCTGGGACTCATTCGCGACCAGTGTCA
>SPDF01000387.1 GCA_004525055.1 Gemmatimonadales bacterium
AACGATCGTGATGGGTTAGTACTCCTCTCCCGCTCCGTGCCATTCATCGAGCAGGTCCGTGCCCTGAGCGGTCCGACCGACCTGTACGCCGAACTGGTGCCGGGCCGCGAACGACATGGGGTGCTGGCCGCCGCGCGGCGGATGGGCCTTCCCGCCGTGGCCACCAACGCCGTCGCCTTCGCCAACCCCGAAGACTGGGCCCGCCACCGGCTGCTCGTCGCCATCGGTCAGAACACGACATTGACGGCATTGGAGGGGGCACATCGCGATGCGCCCCTACGTCCCCGCTTCCTCACTTCCCCGCCTGCCGCGTGGTTGCGGCCGGCCGCCGATCTTTCTCACGCCTTCCCCGACTGCCCTGAGGCGCTCACCGCCGCGGAAGAAATCGCCGACCGCTGCCGCTGGCGGATTCCGCTTGGCCGAGTCGTCCCGCCACGAATGACCGACCGCACAGATGCCTTCGAGCAGCTCCGGGCGCTCGCCTACGCCGGCGCCGAGCGACGCTACGGCACCGTGGCGCCCGTCACCCGCGACAGGCTCGAGCATGAGCTCGCCATCATCGGGATGAAAGGATTTTCGGACTACTTCCTCGTGGTCCACGACATCGTCGCGCACGGCCCCACCCACTGCGGCCGCGGCTCCGTCGCCAACTCGGTGGTGAGCTACTGCCTCGGCATCACCCATGTGGAGCCGCTCGGCGCCGGTCTGCTCTTCGAACGGTTCCTCAACCCTGCGCGCACCGACCCGCCCGACATCGACCTCGACTTCCCCTGGGACGAGCGGGACCGCGTGCTGGCCTATGTCTTCCGCCGCTATCCCTTTCCCCGTGCGGCGATGGTGGCCAACCACAACTGCTTCCGGCTCCGCGGCGCGCTGCGCGAGGTGGCCAAGGTACATGGCCGTCCCGCCGGCGAAATCCGTGAGGTCACCCGTCGCATTCCCTGGTATCACGAGGGGGAGCCGCTCGCCAGTCTCCTCGCCACGCATCCCAATTTCCAGGGCCTCGACCTCCCGAAGGCGTGGCAGGGCTTTGCCCGCGAGGCCGAGCCGCTGGTCGGGGTACCGAGGCATCTGTCCCTGCACCCGGGTGGGGTGGTCATCGTGCCGACCGCGCTGACCGACCATGTGCCGCTGGAACGCGCGGTCAAGGTGCTCGACGGCGCACCGGAACTCGCGGTGCCGGTCATCCAGTTCGAGAAAGATGGCGCCGAAGACGCCGGCCTCGTCAAAATCGACCTCCTCGGCAACCGCTCACTGGCCGTCATTCGCGACGCCATCCGTGCGGTGCGGGAGAATACCGGCCGCCAGATCGACTACACCTCGCAGGAGGCGGGGGACGATCCCGCCACCAAGGCGCTCTTCCGCTCCGGGCAGACGATGGGCGTCTTCTACACCGAAAGTCCCGCCTCCCGGCAGCTCTGCGCCAAGTCCCACGCCGACAGCTTCGAGCTGCTGGTGCTCAACACCAGCATCATCCGTCCCGCGTCGAACCGCTTTATCCGCCAGTACCTCTCACGCCTGCACGGCGAGCCGTATGAACCGCTCCATCCGGTGCTGCGTGATACCCTCGCCGAAACGTTCGGCATCATGGTCTACCAGGAAGATGTGGTGCACGTCTGCCAGGCATATGCCGGCATGTCGCTGGCCGACGCCGATGGGCTCCGCAAGTCGCTGCAGAAGAAGCGGCCCGCCAAGCTCCTGGCATCGTACGCGCAGGAATTTCTCCGTGGCGCCCGGTCCCTCGGCCGGGAGGACGCCACGACCGAGCTGGTGTGGCAAATGGTCATGTCCTTTTCCGGCTACAGCTTCTGCAAGGGCCACTCGGCATCGTACATCCAGGTGGCGCAGCAGGCCTGCTACCTCCGCGCCAACTACCCGGCGGAATTCATGGCCTCGGTGCTCGCCAACGGCGGCGGCTTCTACCACCCGTTCGCGTATGTCGCCGAAGCGCGGCGGATGGGGATCACCATCCTGCCACCGGACGTGAACGCGAGTGACATCCGCACAACGGGCAATGGTCCTGAGTTGCGAGTCGGATTGCAGTTCGTCAATGGCCTTTCGGCCAAAGGCGGGGAAGCGGGGATGCGGGGAAGACCGTATCGCGACTTCGCTGATTTTTGCGCGCGCAGCGGGCTTTCACACGACGACCTCCGCACCCTCATCAAGGCCGGTGCCTGTGACAGCATCGCCAGCGGCATGACCCGGCCGATGATGTTGTGGGAGGTGGACAGTGGG
>SPDF01000315.1 GCA_004525055.1 Gemmatimonadales bacterium
AGCTGGCTCCACGCCGCCGGCGTGCTGGGCTTCGAGCTGCGCATCGCCTGCCCAGAAGGGTATGAGCCGGACCGGGACATTTTCGAGACGAATGCGGGGCGGACCACCTTGCTTGTCACCGAGGATCCGGATGAGGCCGTGGCCGGCGCCCACGTGGTGACGACCGACGTCTGGGCCTCCATGGGGCAGGAGGGCGAGGCAGCGCAGCGCGCCCAGGCCTTCCAGGGCTATTTGGTCGACGAAGCGCTGATGACTCGGGCCGATCCAAACGCGATCTTCCTCCACTGCCTCCCCGCACACCGTGGCGAAGAGGTGACCGAGGCGGTGCTTGAAGGCCCGCAGTCGCGGGTGTGGGACGAGGCGGAGAATCGCCTCCATGTGCAGAAGGCCCTGATGGCCACCCTGATGGGATAGGCGAGCACCGCACTTCTTCTTGTGTCATTGCGAGGCCGCGTCGCGGCCGAAGCAATCTGGTTTCCTCCACTCTGGTTCGGACCATGAACGCTCCACTCAAGCGCACCCCCCTGTACGATATTCACGTCGCCCTCGGCGCCAAGATGGTGCCCTTCGCCGGCTGGGAAATGCCGGTGCAGTATCCGCTCGGCATCCAGGCCGAACACAAGGCGACGCGCACCGGCGCCGGGCTCTTCGACGTCTCCCACATGGGAGAATTCGAGGTGACGGGCCCCGACCGGAACGCCTTCGTCAACCGCATCACCTGCAACGACGTCGGCGCGCTCGGCACGGGCGACGTGCAGTACTCGGCGCTCCTGACGCAAGAGGGGACCTTCGTCGACGACTGCACCGTGTATCGGTTCGAGGACAAGGTGATGCTCGTGGTGAACGCCGCGAACATCGACAAGGACTGGGCGCACGTCGTGGCGCAGAAGGGCGGGGCAAACGTCCGGCTGAAGAACATCTCGGACGACGTCGGCCTCCTGGCGCTGCAGGGGCCGACCGCGGAGGCGGTGCTGGCGCCCGTCACCGATATCCCCCTCGATGACCTTGGCTACTACAAGTTCACCACCGGCAAGGTGGCCGGCGCCGACTGTTTCGTGAGCCGCACCGGCTACACCGGTGAAGACGGCTTCGAGATCTACTGCCGCCTCCGCGACACCGAGGCGATCTGGCGCGCGCTTGAGGGTCCGGGCCGTGCGCAGGCCATCGGACTCGGCGCGCGCGATTCCCTGCGGCTCGAAGTGGCCTATCCGCTCTACGGCAATGATATCGACGACACCACCACGCCGCTCGAGGCTGGGCTGGGTTGGATCGTCAAGATCGACAAGGGGTGCCCGTTCACGGGAAGCGACGCGCTGCGCGCGCAGAAGGGGCGCGGCGTCACTCGCCGGTTCGTCGGCTTCAAGCTGCTCGACCGCGGCATTCCGCGTCACGGCTTCCCGGTGTTCTACGAGGGCTCCCAGGTGGACATCGTGCGCAGCGGCTGCATGAGCCCGTCACTCGGCATCCCGATCGGCACCACCTACCTGCCGGTGGCGGCGACCAAGCCGGGCACCCGGTTCGAGGTGGAATCGCGCGGCGTCCGGATTCCTGCCGAAGTGGTGAAGCGGCCGTTCTACACCGAAGGCACCGCCCGGAAAGCCAAGTAGGGGCGCACGGCCGTGCGTGTGGGAATCCTCACGATCTCCGACGCCTGTTCCCGCGGCGAGCGTGCGGACGCTTCCGGTGACGCGATCGCCGCCTGGGCGTCGGGTCATGCATTTCAGGTGACGGTGCGGTCTCTTGTGCCCGATGAGACCGGGCCGATTGCACGCACTATTGCCGAATGGGCGGACGCGGATACCACCGACCTCATCGTGACGACCGGCGGCACCGGACTCACCGCGCGAGACGTCACTCCCGAGGCGACGCGCGCCGTGCTCGAGCGGGAGGCGCCGGGCATCGCGGAGGCAATCCGGGCCAGTGCCGTGCCGCGGTTCCCCCGAGCCGCCCTCTCCCGCGGGCTGGCGGGTGTGCGCGCCCGATCGCTGATCGTGAATCTTCCGGGGAGCCCGGGTGGTGTGCGCGATGGACTCGCGGTGCTCGACGGCATCGTGGCCCACGCGGTGGACCTCGTTCGGGGCACCGATACTTCCCATCCTGCCGTGGAGGGCTGACGACCGATGCCGGTACAGATCCTCCTGACCCTCGACGACCTTGAATCGGCGGTGCCGCTCAACGCCGCGCTGGAGAGCGCCGGCTATACCACCGCCATGGTCTCGGCAATGGATGACGTGCGCGCGGTGTTCCGACGCGAGGGCCCCGAGCTGCTCATCCTCACCGGCGCGGTCCACGAATCCCCGGCGATTACCCTGATCGCGATGGCGCGTGAGGCGGAGGTGTCCACCCTCGCCCTCATCGAGCCGACCGACTCGGAGCGTACGGAGCGCGTCCTGAGGCTCGGGGCGACGGAGGTGATGACCAAGCCGATCGTGCCGGACGACGTCGTTCTGACCGCCGGTCAGCTGGTGGAGCGGCGCCGGCTGCAGCTGCGCACCGGCATCATCGGCGAGAGCGCCGGCGTGCAGGAAGTGCTTGTCAAGATCGCGCAAATGGCACCGGTCTCGAGTACGGTGCTGGTGCAGGGGGAGTCCGGCACTGGTAAGGAACTCGTCGCCCGGGCAATCCACGATCTCTCGCCGAGGGTGGGGAAACCGTTCGTCGCGGTGGACTGCGCGGCCATTCCCGACACGCTGTTGGAGTCGGAGTTGTTCGGGCACGAGAAGGGGGCGTTCACCGGCGCGGCCGAACGGCGCCTCGGTCGCTTCGAACTCGCCGACACCGGCACGATCTTCCTCGACGAAATCGGTGACATCCCGGC
>SPDF01000364.1 GCA_004525055.1 Gemmatimonadales bacterium
CCGGGAGTCGGGGCGAAGTAGAGCAGGAAGGTGATCAGCGTCTGCACCAGCAGGACGTCCACGAAATGTGCCTCGATGCCGATGACGCGAAGCGCCACATACCCGGCCAGCAGCTTGTTGGCGTGGGACGGGCCGGACAACAGCGTCGCCCAGAAGAGGGACAGCCAGCCGCGTGGCGTGTTGAACTTGGCGATGGAGGCGTGCGCCTCGTCGATGCCGACCAGCAACTTCTCGAGCTTGGCCTCGATACGCTTGCTTCGACGCCCGGCCCAGATCGCCAGCCGGTGAACGGCCTTGCTGGCGACCTGCGGAAAGACGATCACCACCACGAGCAGGACGCCGAGCGTGGCGAATACACCGAGTGTGCCGAGAAAGAGGTCGTAGAGCGACAGGCCGAGGAGGTCCCCCTTGGACCCAAGCGACTGCCCCGCCCCAAGGAAAATGGCCAGCGGGCCCGTGATGCCGAAGAACACGATCGTCGCGACGAAGGTGACCAGGGCGGTGGTCATTCCCACCGGCACGCTGACGCCGTACCGGCGCATGGTATAGACCATCATCGGGGCGGCGCCGGACTGCAGTGGCGTCAGGTAGGCCGCCCAGGCGCTCATGCCCCCGGCCAGGAGCATGCCCTTGAGGGGCGGGTTCGGGTGGAGCTCGCGCGCCACGACCCAGATCCGGAGCCCTCCACCGATCCAGTCCATCGAGGCCAGCGCCAGCCCCACGAGGACCCATTCCCAGTGCAGCTGGGTCAGGCCGTGCAGGAAGGCCGGGAGATTGTCCCCATAAAAGAGAACCGCGACATACCCGATGAGGGAGATGCCGACGAAGATCTCGAACCCGCGGAGGAGCAACTTTGGGGAGAGTGGATTGGCCATGGGTGCGGAAACGTACGGGTCGGCGGAGGCGGGGTCAACTATCTTTTGGCATGCCGCCTGAAGTCATTCGCATCGTCAACGCACGCCAGCACAACCTGAAGGGGGTGACCGTCGATCTCCCCCGGCGGGCGCTGATCGTGGTGACCGGCCCTTCCGGTTCGGGGAAGAGCTCCCTGGCCTTCGATACCCTCTATGCCGAGGGACAGCGGCGGTACGCGGAATCGCTGTCCACCTATGCCAAGCAGTTCCTCGACCGGATGCCCAAGCCCCTGGTGGACCGCCTCGAGGGCATCGCGCCCGCCGTGGCTATTCAACAGCACAACCCGGCCACGTCGAGCCGCTCGACGGTGGGCACCGCCACCGAGGTCTACGACTATCTGCGATTGCTCTGGGCGCGGGCAGGCACCACCTATTGCCGGGAGTGCGGCGGGTCTGTCCGCCAGGACACACCGCAGGACGCCGCAACCGCGGTCGAGGCGCTCGGCGCCGGCCGCTTCCAGGTCTGCTTTCCGCTGCCCCCGTCCGCCCGGAACAGTCACGCGGCCATCGTCGAGAATCTCAAGGCGCTGGGCTTTCTCCGGTTGCTGGCCGACGGTCAACCGGTGCACCTCGAATCACTGGAGGGGTACACCGACCTGACCGCCGTGGCCGATTTGCTGATCGTGGTGGATCGGCTGGAAGCAGGCCGGGGCGCCCCCAATCGAGTGGTGGAGGCGGTCAGCACGGCCTTCCAGGAAGGGGAAGGGATCGCGGTCGTGGTCCACGACGCGGGTCGTCTCCGATTCACCGAGCACCCGAGCTGTAGCCAGTGCGATACCCCGGCACGGGCTCCCACACCGACGCTCTTCTCCTTCAACAGCCCGGGCGGCGCCTGCGCGGCGTGCAGCGGCTTCGGTGCGGTGCTGGAGTACGATGAATCGCTCATCGTGCCCGACACGACGCTGGCCCTGTCCGACGGTGCGATTGACCCCTGGACCAAGCCGCGGTACGAGGCACGGCGCCGGCTCCTGCTCGACACGGCCAAGAAGCACGGCATCGACCCGAATCGTCCCTGGGCCCGCCTGAAGGCAGCCGACCGCGCGCTCCTCCTGACCGGCAAGTCGGGGCGCTTCCTCGGCATCATCCCCTTTCTCCGCGGCCTGGAACCCAAGCGCTACAAGCAGTACATCCGCGTCTTCCTCCGGCAATACCAGCTGGCGCTCACGTGCCCCACCTGCAGGGGCACCCGCCTCAACGAGCACGCGCTGGCCGTCCGCATCGGAGACGACACCATTGCCGATGTCGGTGCCCGCCCGGTCGGACAATTGCGCGCCTGGCTCCAGGGGCTGGCTCTGAGCCCCGAACGCCAGCAGGTCGCCCAGTTGATTCTCGAGCAGCTTGATGCCCGCCTCCGCTACCTCGACGACGTGGGGCTCGGCTACCTCACCCTCGATCGACAGGCGCGCACCCTCTCGGGCGGGGAGGCCCAGCGCATCGCGCTTGCCAACGCCCTGGGCTCCCGACTGGTGGATTCGATGTAC
>SPDF01000069.1 GCA_004525055.1 Gemmatimonadales bacterium
GGCCGAGACCGAGGACCGTGAGCTCCGCAACTCCCGCGCGGAACGCCGCGGTGGTGCACCGCATCGCGTTTCGTTTCGAGAATCGCACCTCGGTCTGGCTGGCGCCGGTCTCCACGGTCAGCGAGGAGAGCCGCAAGCCGCCCAGGTCCACGAGGGACTTCGCGGCGCCGATAGTCAGGGAGAGGTCGAGGTCGGCCTGGGGAGACAATTGAATGCTCGCGATCTGGTTCTGCGACGTGCTGCCAACGCCGATGCTGCCATTCTTGAGATTGGTAAGCCCGAGAGTGACGGTATTGGCGCCGGCGTTCCATTCGTTGACCGGCCGAAACCGTTCTGCGTCGTAGTCCAATTGCATCGCGTACAAGGTCGTCGGGGCGCCGGCACCCACGTTGAGTGTCCCGCCGCCAAACTCGATGGCCGCGACCAGCCGCACTTCACTGTGAAACTGCCGCGTTGTGCTGAAGCGTTTGAGGGTCTGCGCGCCGACCGGGCCGGGTCCTGCCGCTGCGAGACCAAACAGGAGGATCCCAAACAGGAGTGGCCGATACATCATCATCGAACGGGAGGCGGCGTCTTGTGCTGGCCCGGGCGCCGGGCGGCGGGGACGCCGAACTGTGGCGTGGCCCACAGGTACTCGTCGGTCAGCGTCTCCGGGGGAATGAAACGACCGGCGAAATGTCCCGCCAGCCCCAGGCGGCTGAGCAGGGCCGCTCCAACGCCCACGGTCAGCAGCAACCACGTCACCACCGCTGCCGCGCCGAATGCGAACCAGCCGAGCACGGGTACCCAGCCGAAGGCCGCCCATCCGCTCCAGAGGAGGATCATCCCGATCAGGCCGGTCGTCACATAGCGGTAGCTGTTGGGGGAACCGAACATCCCCTGCGCCAGCCGTCGGCGAGTGTATTTCTCGCCCAGCGCGTGCGTGACTCCCAGGAAGCCAACCAGCACGGCGACCGAGATGAGGAGGGCGGAGGCGATCACCGCAAAGGGGATGAGCAGAATCCCGACCACGCTCAGGATGAGCCCGAGGACCAGGACGCCGAACGTCGGAATGACGAGTACCTGCGCCAGCACGCCAACGGCAAAGGAGCGGCCAAATGTATGCGAGACAGTCTCGGAGATGATTTCGAGGTTGGGCTTGCCGAAGAGGACGAGGCCGAATCCGATACCGAGCAGGGTCAGGAAGATGCCGGCGAGGCCCGCGACGTTCCGCAATGCGAGAACCAGGGGAGAGGCCGCAGCGACGGCGGGGGTATCGGGCTCCACCGGAAGAAGCACACCGAGCGTACTGATTTCGCCGGTGACCTGGCCGCCGCCTTGATGGACCTGACCGCCGTAGGCGAGCACGCTTCCTGAAACGAATGCCCCTGGATGCAAGGTGATGTCGCCATCGACCGTCACCAGGTTTCCCGCGAGTCGTCCATACAGGTCGGCGTCGCCATTCAGGACCAGGATGTCTCCCTGATGCGATTCACCGGAACCGATCGAGTAGTCACCGACCCGCGCGATGCCGCCGGTGACAGTCAGCGCGAACCCCGGCGACTTGGAGTCGCGGAGGGCCTGCGCGAGCAACGGCTCAAGCACCGAGGTGGAGGACAGGTTGCTGAGTGAAACGATCAGCCCCCCATTGGGGGCAGGGGGGACAGCTTGCGGGGTTGGATGGGCAGCTTGAATTCGACCCGGTCCGGCGGAGAGCGCGGCCGGGCTGGTCAGGAGGAGCAGACTAGCGGCGACGAGCCGAAGTTCAGATCTCAGCATGAGCCACCCGCGGCGTCGGCAGGGCCATCAGGCGTCGGAGCACCAGGACGCCGCCTGCATAGGCGACGGTGGTGGCGCCGAACACGAGGCCGAGACGGGCGGGCGACTCGAACAGCCCACGTACCCAGGGGTACCATGGCTGTGCGAGGAGGGTGGATCCGAAGGAACGGACCGCCGTCAGCCACACCCCGCCCAGGCCCTGCCCGGCGCCTTGGAGGAGCTGGGTGAGGGTTTCGGGGTTGGCCAGGCTCCACCCGACGCTCGCCGCCATCGGCAGGAGCACACCGGCGGCAAGCGCCGCCGCGATGATCACCGGACGGGCTCTGCGCCGCACCTCGACCCGCGCCATGACCCGATCGCTGAAGCCAGCGGCAGGGGTGAACAGCGGGAGTGTGCCGAGCAGGTGCACCAGCGCGCGGTCGGCATCGGCAAGGTGCCGGCAGTCGGCACAGCCGTGCAGGTGGGCCTCGCGATTTCGCGCGAGGGACCCTGCGAGCCAATCGTCGAGCTCGTCCGGTGTCAGGTGGGTGGCAATGAAGTTCGTCATGACGCCCCTCCTACGGGCCCACTGGGCCCGGGGTTTCACTGGCGCAAATGGGCCAGCGCCAGCCTGAGTTCGCCGCGTGCGCGGTGGATGTAGGTCTTTACGGTGCCCAACGGGAGGTCGAGCATCGTGGCAATTTCTTCATATGGCCGCCCCTCCACATGCCGGAGGAGAATGCAGGAGCGATACTCTGGCCGGAGCGTGGCGATGGCCGCTTCGATCTCCCCGCCGAGTTCCTTCGCCTCGAGCTCTTCCAGGGCGGTTTCCTGGCGGTCCCCCAGCTGGAGCGCACTGGCCTGAATCGCCTCGGGGGTCAGGGCGTGCGGGGACCCGTCGAGTGACAGGGTGTCCAGCTCCCGACGACGCAGGTGGTCGATGGAGACGTTGTTGGCGATCTTGAAGATCCAGCTGGAGAACTTGTACTCGGGGCGGTATGACTCGATCGCATTGAGCGCCTTGACGAAGGTCTCCTGGGAGAGATCCTCCGCCTGCTCTCGGTTGCGGACCATGCGGTAGATGAGAGAGAAGATCGGACGTTCATATCGGCGCACCAATTCGCGGTACGCCGACTGCCGCCCGGCGCGCGCCTCCAGCACCACGTCCTGATCGGACAGGGTCGCCAGGTCGACGCCGGGCTTAGCCACGGGTTCCCCCCCGCCTTGCGGTGGGCTTTCCGTGAAGGGTAGATTGGCCGCCTATGTTAGCCACGGACAGGAAGTTACCAGTATCGGGCGGCGCGGAAAAGCGTTCCTATGTACGTGGGATGTTTCACGCCATTGCACCGAGCTACGATTTCCTGAATCACCTCCTCAGTCTGAACCTCGATAAACGGTGGCGACGCAAAGCCGTCGAGCGTCTCAATTGGGAACGGAAACCCGAGGGCGTCTACCTCGATCTCTGCGCCGGCACCCTCGACCTGGCCGCCACCATCGCTCGGCAGCCGGGGTTCAAGGGCATGGTTGTCGGTTCCGATTTCGTGCCCCGGATGCTGCAACTGGGTCGGGGGAAGGCAGAGCGAGTCGTCCCTGTGACTGCCGACGCCCTCGAACTGCCCCACGCCGACGCCACGTTCGAGGGTGCCACGGTGGGGTTCGGAGTCCGCAACCTCATGGATCTCGATGCCGGGCTCCGGGAGGCGGCGCGCGTGCTCAAGCCAGGCGCCAGATTCGTCATCCTCGAGATGAGCATTCCGGCGTGGCAGCCGCTGCGCGGCCTCTTCCTCCTCTACTTCCGGCATCTCCTGCCGACCGTCGGCCGGCTCGTTTCACACCATTCGAACGCCTACACCTGGCTTCCGGAGTCCGTGCTCGCCTTTCCCGAACCGAAGGCACTCGGCGAACGAATGGAGCATGCCGGCTTTCGCGATGTGACCTGGTCACTCCTCTTCGGTGGGATCTGCGCCCTCCACGTCGGAATTCGCGCGTGAGCGAAGGGCAGACCTTCGCCGGGGAATCGCTCCTCGTCCGCTACGTCAACTTCGTGAAGTTGCCGCATACCCTCTTCGCGCTCCCGTTCGCTCTGCTTGGGGTGTTGGCGGCATCGCTCCAGGTTCCGGTGACGTTGCGCACCGTGGGGCTGGTCGTTGTGGCGTTCACCGCGGCTCGTTGGGTCGCCATGGGCTTCAACCGTATCGCCGATCGCGAGTACGACGGCCGAAACCCCCGCACGAGGAACAGAGAGCTCCCACGCGGTGCGCTCTCCGTGCCGCAGGCATGGTGGTCCGTGTTGGCTGCCGCCGCGTTGTTCGTCTGGACCGCCTGGTCGCTCAACCCGCTCTGCCTCCTGCTCAGTCCCTTGGCGCTCCTCTGGGTCACGGCCTACAGCCTGTCAAAGCGGTTTACTTGGTGGCCCCACCTCTGGCTGGGCATGAGCCTCGCGATCGCGCCGGTGGGTGGATGGATTGCCGTCACCGGTGCCTGGAGCAGGCCGGCATGGCTGCTCGTGGCCATCACGGTGGCGGTGGCCACCTGGGTCGCCGGGTTCGATATTTTCTACGCCCTCCCCGACATGGTGTTCGACCGAGACAGCGGGCTGCGGAGCGCCGTGGTCCGGCTTGGCGAGTCGCGCGCGATCCTCCTGGCCAAGCTCCTGCACGGCGCGACGATTCCCGCGCTGGCCCTCTTCGGCTGGGGGGCAGGTTTCGGATGGTGGTACTATGCAGGCGTCGCCGTCGCCGCCGTGATCCTCGCCTACGAGCACCAATTGGTGAAGCCCGGTGATCTCACGCGGCTCGATGCGGCCTTCTTCCGGATGAACGCGGTGATGTCGGTAACCGTGTTCGGTTTTGCCCTCCTCGACCGGCTCACGTGAGCGTCCTGTGACCGCTCCCCGCTTCGATGGCCTGCAGGACTTCGTGCGGTACCTCGAGGCGCGCGGCGAGTTGTTGCGCGTCACCGCAGAGGTGGACCCGAAGTTGGAGGTGGCGGAGATCGTCCAGCGCGTCATTCGGCAGGATGGCCCTGGGCTGCTCTTCGAGCGGGTGAAGGGCGCCGATTTTCCGCTGGCCATGAACCTGTACGGCTCCGCGCGTCGAATGGAAATGGCCATCGGGCGCCCGCCGGAACAGATCGGCCGCGAACTGATCGACACCTTTCAGCGGCTCAACCCTCCGTCGCTCGGCAGGTTCTGGGAATTACGCTCCACGCTGCTCAAGGCGCGGTTCATGCGCCCCCGCATGGTGACGCGCGCCCCTGTCCAGGAGGTGATCGAGCCACCGCAACTCGACCGGCTGCCGAACCTCTGGAGCTGGCCGAGAGATGGCGGGCCGTTCATCACCTTTGGGCCGACCATCACGCACAATCCGGCGAATGGGGTCCGGAACTTCGGGCTCTATCGCCTTCAGGTCTTCGATGAGAAGACGACCGGCATGCACTGGCAGAGTATGAAGGGGGGCAGGGGACACCACCACGAGGCAGAGCGCCGCGGTGAACCGCTCGAGGCCGCAGTCGTCCTCGGTGGAGATCCGATGACCATGCTCTCGGCGATTCTGCCGTTGCCGGAGGATTTTGACGAGCTGGGGCTCGCAGGATTCTTGCGGGGCCGAGCGACGGAGCTCGTGCCGGGCCGGAGCATCTCGATTCCGGTGCCGGCCAATGCTGACTTCGTGCTGGAGGGTGTGGTCCCTGCCGGTGAGCGTCGGATGGAGGGGCCCTTTGGCGATCACTATGGGCACTACTCCGAGGCGTCGCCCTTTCCTGTTTTTCACGTGAAGACCGTCACGCGGCGGCGAGACGCCATCTATCCCGGCGCCGTGGTCGGCAAGCCACCCCAGGAAGACAAGTGGATCGGGCTCGCGGCGGGGGAGATGATCGGACCGCTGATCCGGATCGTCAATCCAAACGTCGTGGACCTCTTTGCCAGCGACGACGCTGTTTTCCACAATCTGCTCACCGTATCGGTCAAGGTGCGGCACCCGCTGGAGTCGTTCAAGACCGCGCTCAACCTGCTCGGCACCGGGCAGCTCGCCCTCACCAAGTGCGTCGTCATGGTTCGCGACGATGTACCGGTGCGGAGCTTCGGCCGGACGCTGCGGGAACTCTGGCACCGCTTCGATCCGCGGGACCGGATGCTGCTCCTCCCCATCGCGCCGCTCGACACCCTGGATTACACCTCGTTCGAAATGCACGTCGGTAGCAAGCTGGTACTGGATGCCACTGGAGAGGTGGTCACCACTGGTGCTCCGCCTACGGCCATCGAAGATCCGGCGCTGTTCGACCAACGGATCGGCGCTCACCGAGTGCTGGATGGCGGATTCGTCGTGGTGCAGGTGAAGCGCGATCCGCGCGCCGTGCTCGAGAAGCTCCTCCGCTGGGATGGACTGGGGCCGGTCAAGTTTGTGGCCGCGGTGAGCGACGACGTGGATCTGGACGATGAAGGGAACATCGTCTGGGGGATCTTCACCCGGTTCGACCCCGCGCGGGATATGATGTTCGAGCGGCAGGAGTTTGTCGGGGCGAAGCCGGTGTATGGCGGTCGCGTTGCGATCGATGCCACCTGGAAGCCGGGCTATCCGCCGCCGGTGACGATGCCGGAAGAAACCATTCGGCTGGTGGATCGCCGTTGGGGGGAGTACTTCGGGGACCGGCTCGCACGCAGGGCACGAGGTCGGTGGTAAGTTCGAGGCCTGAGAACTGAGGACTAATAACGGAGGATTGTATGAGAGAACGTGAGAGTTTGATTCCTACGCCAAAGCAGCCCGGGATTCCCAAGAAGGGCACGCCGACTGGACCGAAGCGGCAAGTGCCGCCGCCGAGGCCACCGTCCCATCCGGTGCGCTCGCCGACGTCGAATCGGAGAGGCGGGTGAGTCAGCTCCCGATCGTGATGGCGATCTCAGGGGCGTCTGGCGCGCCGTACGCCGTGCGACTGCTCGAGGTGCTTGCCGCGCGGAGGGTGCCGGTATGGCTCATCGTGACGAGTCACGGCCAGCGGCTGCTCGAGGCGGAATGTGGGATCCCCGACCTCGAGGGGCTGCAGCGCGCCACCGGCGGTGACTGGAGCAGCGTGACCGTTTATCCGGACACCGATCGCGGCGCCAAGCCTGCCTCAGGGTCCGCGAAATGGGCGGGGATGGTCATCTGTCCCTGTTCGATGGGAACGGTCTCGGCGATTGCCCAGGGGTCGAGCCGGTCGCTGGTGGAGCGCGCGGCGGATGTGGCGCTGAAGGAACGGCGCAAGCTTGTCGTGGTCCCGCGTGAAACGCCGCTCTCGCTGATCCACCTCCGCAACCTCACCACATTGACGGAAGCCGGCGGTGTCGTCATTCCGGCGGCGCCGGGGTTCTATCACCGGCCCACGAAGATCAGCGAGCTGGTGGACTTCATCGTGCAGCGGGTGCTCGATCAGCTGGACCTGGGCATCGACATCGCGCCGCGCTGGGGCGGGTGATGCGCCTCGGCATCATCTCGGACACCCACGGCCTGCTTCGCCCCGAGGTGTTCGAGGTCTTCCGCGAGGTGGACCACATCCTCCACGCCGGGGACATCGGCCCGCTCGACATCCTGACCGAACTGGAGGCGATTGCCCCGGTGACGGCGGTCTTTGGCAACACCGAC
>SPDF01000416.1 GCA_004525055.1 Gemmatimonadales bacterium
CCGGCGCCGGCGCCGGTGGCGGTCGTGGCCGAAGGTGGGGAGGATGGGGAGGATGAATAGTCAGGCTCCGCGGGTCGTCACGGCGGTCGAGCCGGACCCGCGGAAGCCCGGGGTCATGCGGGTACATGTAGACGGCCAGCCGTACTGCGCCATCCCCGCCTCCGCCCTCAGTCGGGCGGAGGTCGCCCCCGGGACCCAGCTCACGCCCGAACGCCTGGACCTGCTCGGGGAGCTCGCCGACGAGGAGGGGGCGTTCCGCACACTCCTCCGGGCGTTGGAGCGCCGCTCTTACGCCAGACGCGACCTGGGAAGGCGGTTGGCGAGGAAGGGGCATCGACCCGAGGCGGTCGAGGCGGCCCTGGAGCGTGCCGCCGGGCTGGGGCTCCTCGATGACGCCGGGTACGCCCGAAATTATGTAGAGACGCGATCGGCCCGGGGGCGTGGGCCTGCTCGACTCCTCCGGGACCTCATGGGCATGGGGGTCGAGCGCCACCATATCGACGCCGCCATCGCCGAGCATTGGCCCCCCGAGGCCGACCGAACCGCCATGCCGAGGGCGCTGGCGGCCAAGCGTGCCCGCCAGCTGGGGCAGTTGCCTCGAGAGGCCAAGCGACGCCGACTGACGGCCTATCTGGCCCGCCGGGGTTTCTCCGGGTCCGATGTCCGGGAGGCCATCCAGGAGGCGCTCGCCATCCCATCCTGATGGCAGCGCCAATCCCGGCTTATATTTGGCGGATGCACGCCTCCGAGATCCGCCGCCGATTTTCCGAGTATTTCGAGCGACAGGGACACCAACCGGTGCCCTCGTCCTCCCTCCTGCCCGCCGACGACCCGACGTTGCTCTTCACCAACGCGGGCATGAACCAGTTCAAGCGCACCTTCCTCGGCGTCGAGCCGCGCGGCTACCTGCGCGCGGTGACCTGCCAGAAGTGTGTCCGCGCGGGCGGCAAGCACAACGACCTGGAACAGGTGGGGCACACCAAGCGGCACCACACCTTTTTCGAAATGCTGGGCAACTTCTCCTTCGGCGACTACTTCAAGCGTGACGCCATCACGTTCGCCTGGGAGTTCGTCACCAGCCCCGAGTGGCTGGGTATCCCGCCGGAGCGGCTCTGGGTGACGGTCCACGAGAATGACTCGGAAGCGTTGGAGCTCTGGCGGGACATTGCCGGACTTCCCGACGATCGGCTCTTCGGTCTGGGTGACAAGGACAATTTTTGGCAGATGGGCGATACCGGGCCGTGCGGGCCCTGTTCCGAGATCTACGTGGATATCGCCAGCGGGGCGGGGGGACAGGGAGGCCGGGTGGCAGGTATGTCCAGGGCGGAATTCGAGGAGCAGGCCGAGGCGGGCCGCTTCCTCGAGATCTGGAACCTGGTCTTCATGCAGTTCGATCGCAGCGCCGATGGGACCCTGACCCCGCTCCCGAAGCCATCCGTGGACACCGGGGCCGGTCTCGAGCGGATCGCCGCGGTGCTGCAGGGCGAAGACTCGAACTTCCACACCGATCTCTTCCTCCCCCTGCTCGAGGCGGTCGCGGAACTCGTTGGCAGCCCCTATGCCCGGGGGCCGGCCGGCGCATCCTACCGCGTGCTCGCCGATCACGCGCGAGCCGTGAGCTTCCTGCTGGCCGACGGCGTGGTGCCGTCCAACGAGGGCCGCGGCTATGTACTGCGCCGCATCCTGCGTCGCGCGGTGCGCCACGCCTGGCTGCTCGGGCGCCGGGAACCGACGCTCGCGCCGCTGACCGACATCGTGGTGCGACAGATGGGCCCGGCGTATCCGGAGCTCCGCGAGCATGCCGCCTCGATCAGGGAGTGGACGCTCACGGAAGAGCAGCGCTTTCTCGAAACGATCGAGGGAGGCCTGAAGCGGATGGATGAACTGCTCGCGAGCGGACTCACGATCATCCCCGGTGAGGAAGCGTTCAAGCTTTACGACACCTATGGCTTCCCAATCGACCTCACGATGATCATCGCCGAGGAGCGGGGCGCGTCGGTGGACCTGGCGAGCTTCGAGGCGGCGCTCGACATGCAGCGCCAGCGTTCTCGTGA
>SPDF01000079.1 GCA_004525055.1 Gemmatimonadales bacterium
ACGGCCGTCCCCGAAGTACCCGCCAACATCCTTGATCCGCGGGGCACCTGGCCCGATCCAGCAGCCTACGACGCCCAGGCCGCCAAGTTGGCGCAGATGTTCGCAGCGAATTTCGCGAAGTTTGCCTCCGGGGTGGATACCGAAGTGGGTGCGGCGGGGCCGGCCACTGCCTGACCGGTTTGAGGTCGTCCGCGACCCACTCTGGGACAACATCCGGCTGGACGGTGCGGCGCTGCGCGTCCTCGACACACCCGCCGTCCAGCGGCTCCGGTACGTCCGCCAACTCGGCCACGCCTTCCTCGTCTACCCCGGCGCCACCCACTCCCGCTTTGAACACGCGCTCGGCGCGTACCACCTCACCAAGTCCGCGCTGACAGCGCTCGCCGAACGTGGCGAACTCGATCCGGCCAGCGAAGAGGACCGCCTCGCCGCCCGCCTGGCCGCCCTGCTCCACGATATCGGGCACTATCCGTTCTCCCATAGCCTCGAAGAGGCCGGCTTCCTCCATCACGAGTCGCTCGGCGTGGCCAAGCTCACACGTGGGGAGTTGGGCGACGTACTGGCCTCCATCGGCGGGCCCGGCCTGGCGATCCGGATCGGCGAGATGATCCGCGGCGAGAGTGCCAGCCCGCTCGGCGGCCTCATCAGCGGCTCGCTCGATCTCGACAAGATCGAATACCTCAGCCGCGACGCACGCATGTGCGGTGTGCCCTACGGCGCAGTCGATGTCGACCGCCTGCTCGCCTCGCTCACGCTGGTGGAGAGCGAGCCCGGGCGATGGGAGATCGGGGTGCACGAAAAGGGAATCAGCGCGCTCGAATCGCTGCTCTTCGCCAAGTACCAGATGTACCGCAACGTCTACTGGCACCATGCGGTGCGGAGCGCCACCTGCATGTTCAAGCGGGCGGTGCGTCGGGCGGTGGCCGACGGGGTGCTGACCCCGGCACGGATCGCCGAATCCAATGACGGCGGCCTGATGGCGGCCCTGCTGGCCGCCGATCCCACCGGGCTCGGCGCCCGGGTCCAGCAGCGCCGCCTCTTCAAGCGCGCGCTCGACCTGCCAGCCAGCGACGTCCCCGCCGAGGTGCAGCCGTGGCTCTCCGACCAGCCCGATTTGCTCGAGCGGGTAGAGGATGCGCTGGCCGAAGAGAGTGGCCTGACGCCCGGGCTCCTGCTGCTCGACTTCCCGGAACGCACCTCGATGCTCGCGGTCGACCTGCCGCTCCGCACGCGGGCGGGCGGCGTGGAGCGGCTCACGAACGCCGGGCGTGCCGGACAGCTCGGCCTCCCTCGCGTCGCCGATGCCCTCTACGAAAGTGCGCGCCGGCTCCGCGTATTCACGGAGGGGCGCGCATCCGCCAAACTCGAGGGATTGATGGGCTTGATCGTCCTGCCAGCCGAGGAAGTGGCGCGGCGCCTCGATGCCGGAGCTCCCCTGCTTCGCTAGGAACCAGATTGCTTCGGCCACTAAGTGGCCTCGGAATGACAGAAGATGGAGCAGCTACTCGTGCCGAATCGCCTCGATCGGCGAGAGGCGCGCGGCGCGCAGCGCCGGATAGATCCCGAACACCACCCCGACCAGCACCGCCGCTCCGGCGGACACGGCGAGCGTTCCCCAGCTGAACGCCGCATAGACCGGCGCGCCGAATCGCTGGCGCATCAATGCCGTCACCCCAAACGCGCCCGCGAAGCCGAGCAAGGTCCCGATCACCGAGCCGAGCCCCGCGATCGTGACTGACTCAAGCAGGAACTGCGCGAGCAGATCGCGACGGCGGGCACCGATCGCCTTGCGGACGCCGATTTCCCGCGTCCGCTCGGTGACGGACGCGAGCAAGACGTTCATAATGCCGATTCCACCCACCAGAAGCGCGATGCCCGTGATGGCACCGAGGAAGAGCTTGAACACCAGGATGGCGCGTTCGCTCTGGTTTACCCGCTGCATATTGGTGTGCACCCGCGCCTTCCGCGACCAGTCCGCCCCGTAGCGTGCCGCCAGCCAACCCTCGACCCCTGCCCGGACCGTGGCCACATCCTCGATGCGTTCCGCCTGCAGCACCAGCGTGGGCGCCCGTGGTCGGGGAGTGGGCGCGAGCAGCACCGCGGCCAGATCGATCGGAGCGTAGACGCTCGGCATGCGCTCGGGGCCGGTCGACGCCATGACACCGATCACCTGGTAGTCTTGCCCCCGTATCCCGACGCGCTTCCCAAGCGCGGCCGCCACATCGCCACCGCCGGTCGTGGCGCCGAGCCCAAACGAGAGTACCACCACCGGGGCCCGTGCCGTTGCCTCCTTGGCAGTGAAATACCGGCCGGCCGCGAAGCCTCGCTTGAGGACGTCGGCCTGACCCGGCAACGTGGCGATGACCTGGGCGGTATCGGTCAGGCCCTCGGGAAGTGTGACCTGGGCCGAACCACTCAGCGTCAGCAATCCAGCCGACACCCTTGGAATCGAGGCCATGATCGCCTCGGCGTCTGCCCGGGTGAGGACCAGGTAGTCATCGAGCGGGTAGGCCTGGTTATCGATGATCTCGGCGGTGCGAGGCTCCAGCACGACCGACTGCAGGTCAGTGGTGCTGGCGAGTTGCTGGCGCCCGAAACGCTCCATCCCGTCGCCGAGGGTCAGAACAGCCACGAGCGCGGCCGCGCCAATGACGATGCCGAGCGTGGAGAGGGCGGTACGGAGGGGGTTCGCGCGAAGCGTGCCGAGCGCGATGGTCAGGGAGGCAGTCATGGGGCGGCACTACGCAGCCAGGGGTGGCCCCGTTTCACGTTGGGCGCCCAGGTCACTCGAGCGATTCGATCTTGACGACGATGGCGGTGATGTTGTCAAGGCCACCCCGGCGGTTCGCCTCGGTGATCATCCGGTCGACCCATGCCTGCGGGCCCTGCGGATCGTCGAGGATCTTGACCAGTTGCTCGTCCTCGAGCATGCCCGTCAGCCCGTCGGAAGCGAGGAGAAGGACGTCGCCGGCGTGGAGATCCCCGAAATAGACGTCCGGCACCACGTCGCTCCCGGCGCCCACACAACGGGTGATCACGTTGCTATACGGATGCACGCGCGCCTGCTCAGGGGTGAGCAGACCGGCGTCCACCTGCTCCTGCACGTAGGAGTGATCACGGGTGACCTGGAGGAATTCGCCGTCGCGGAGGAGGTAGGCCCGACTGTCACCCACCTGGCCGATGAAGTACCGGCTTGGCAGGAGTATCAGCGCAGTCGCGGTCGTCCCCATGCCCCGCTTGTCGTGCTCAGAGAGGGTGCGCTCGAAGATCGCCTCGTTGGCGGTGACCATCGATCGTGCAATGCGTTCGGAGGCCTCGGCATCGGGCACTCCGCGCAGGGACCCGATTTCCCGTGAGATGATCCGCACGGCCATTTCGCTGGCGACCTCGCCCGCCGCGTGCCCTCCCATCCCGTCGGCGACGATGAACACGCCGCGCTCGGCCAGCATGAGGTAGTTGTCCTCGTTGCCGGAGCGGACAATTCCGACGTCAGTTCGGGCGGCGCATGTGAAGTGCACGGGGCCTCGTCAGCGACCGAAGAAGTAATAGGCAACCGCGGCCGCAGCCGCGACAAGAGCCGCCACGAAGGCAATCCACCGCGTCCGAGGATCTTGCGCAGGTGCGCGCGTTCGCGTCCGCTTCGGGCGGCTCGGGGCGGAGGGCGGGCTCGGCCGCTGCACCTCGATTCGCGGCGTTTCCGGAATGGAAATGGCCCCGACGACCCGGGTCCCGCCCCCGACAGGCTGTGGCGCTCGAAGATCTGTGGGATCGAACATGACCGTGACATCGCCAAACCGCACGGTCGACCCCGGCATCAAGGGCACTTCCCCACTCACCTGGTCTCCATCCACAAACGTCCCGTTGGTGGAGTCCAGGTCCGTCAGGACCCACAATTCCTCGCGGCGCTGCAGCTTGGCGTGCGAGGCACTCACACTCTCCTCGCCGAACACCAGGTCGTTGTAATCAGCGCGCCCGATATGGACCACCGGCGTCCGGATCGGCAGACGCTGGCCGCGAAGGCTCCCGCTGCGCACCAGGACCGTCGCCAGCGGAGGCGGGGCGGTTGGACGCGACGGGAACGCCGGTACCATCGCGGGAATGCCGTGGACCGTGTCGAACAGCCGGTGCGCCGCGCCCGGAGGCGGGGAATCCTGCTTCTGTTCCGGATCGGAATAAAACCGGAAGACCGCGGGCCCGATTTTCAGGACATCGCCGCGGGTCAGGGTACGGCGTTCGCCCGCTCGCTCGCCGTTGACCTCTACGCCGTTCGAACTGGTGTCCTCCAGGACATACCCTGCCGGAGTATTTGCGATGACCGCGTGGCGCCGGGAGACATCGGTCGACTCGATGACGATGTCACACGACGCGTCGCGCCCGAAGACCAGCGGACCCTGTCCAACCTGGTATTCCCGGCCGTCACTCAGGCTGACAAGGCGGCCGCCGCTCATTGCTCCACCCTGTGGCATCGGGGTTCCTGGTTTGGTCGCCGCACGGAGCGCGCTGGCGTCGGCCATGCGAGTCGTACCGATCTGGCGCTCGTCAACGACCACCAATTCCACGACGCCGACCTGGATCTTGTCTCCGTGCAACAGCGGGACCGGATCGGCACCCAACCGTACGCCGTTGACCAGCACCACGGTTTCCGAACTTGCAGGCCGGATCGAAGCTCCACCATTCGCGGCGCGCAGGAGCGCGTGTCGCTCCAGCACGCCGGAATGCTCCAAACGCACCGCCGCCGCGGGCGACGAACCGAGGACGGATTCACCTGCGGGGAGCGGCCAGCGATGGCTGCCAAGTTCAAGTTGAATCATCTTCGAAAACCTACCCCGTCGCCGCCCGGGAAGGCAAGGAAGCGTCCTGTGCAGCCAGTTGCAGGCGGTACAGCCGCTCGTAGAGCCCCCGGTGCTCCAGCAACTCCCGATGCCCACCCCGCTCCCGGATTTCCCCGTGGTGGAATACCAGGATCTCATCCGCATGGAGAATGGTGCTCAACCGGTGCGCGACCACGAGACTGGTTCGCCCGGCCATCAACTCTCCGATCGCCTGCTGGATCTGGGCCTCAGCCTCGGTATCCACCGAGCTGGTGGCCTCGTCGAGAACGAGGATCCGAGGATCCAGAGTGAGCGCACGTGCGAAGCTGAGGAGCTGCCGCTCGCCGACGCTCAGGGACTTGCCCCGTTCGCCCAGCACATGGCTATACCCGGCCGGCAGTCGCCCAATGAACCGGTCGGCGCCGACGCGCTGGGCGGCGAGGTGAGCGGCCTCCTCGGGCACTGGAGCGTCGAGGCGCAAGTTGTGGAGGACATCGCCCGAAAAGAGGAAGAGATCCTGCTGGACGAACCCGATGAACCGCCGCAATTCGGCTGTAGGGAGGTCCCGGATGTCCACGCCGTCGAGCGTGATCTTGCCTCGCTCCGGATCATAGAATCGGAGCAGCAGGCTGATGACGGTGGTCTTCCCCGCCCCGGTCTGCCCGACCAGCGCCACGGTCTGCCCGGGTGAGGCGGTGAACGAGACGTCGCGCAGCACCCACGCCCCTCCGGCCCGATATCGGAACCAGACCCCCTCGAACCGCACCTCCCCCCGGATCGGCCGTGGCAGCAGCACAGGCGTCACGGGCTCGGGCACGGTCACCGGGGCGTCGAGCAACCCGAAGATCCGCTCCGATGAGGCCATGGCGCTCTGCACGATGTTGAACTTCTCCGACAGATCCTGGAGCGGCTGGAAGAAGCGGCGGGTGAGCTGAATGAACGCGGCCAGGGTGCCGACGGTCAGCGTCTGGTCGGCAAACCGGACCCCGCCATACCAGAGGAGCAGCGCCACTGCCACTGAGCCGAGCACTTCGATGATGGGAAAGAAGACGGCGTACACCGTGATGGAGCGGAGGTGCGCCTCGAGGTGGGAGCGATTGACCGCCGCAAAGTCGTCGGCGGCGGCACGCTCCCGGCCGAAGAGCTGCACGATACGCATCCCTGAGAGGTGCTCCTGCAGAAAGCTGTTCAACCGGGCCAACCGGAGCCGGATATCGCGGAACGCATCGCGAACCTGGCGCCGAAAGAGATAGGCCGTGAGCCAGACGAGCGGAATGACCGCGAACGCCACCAGTGCCAGGCGCCAGTCGGCCAACATCATCAACGTCATGATGGCCAGGAGGGTAAACAGGTCGCCGAAGATCGCGACCACGCCGGAGGAAAAGAGCTCGTTCAGCGTCTCGACGTCCGAGGTCACGCGGGTCATCAGCCGGCCGACCGGGTGTCCGTCGAAGTAGGGGATGCTCAACCGCTGCAGCCGAGCGAAGATTTCCATTCGCAGGTCGTGCATCACCCCCTGCCCGATATGCGTGGTCAACAGCCCCTGCGCGAATTCGGTGCCGAATTCCAGGAGGAGGGCGGCGAGGTAGGCGGCGGTGAGGGTGCCGAGCAGGCCGAGATCCCGTTGGGGCACGGCAACATCGAGGACCTGTTTGGTCAGCACCGGCCCGACGAGCGCGAGGAGCGCGTTCACAATCAGCAGCACCACAGCCAGAGCTACCAGCCCGCGCCGTGGGCGCAGGTAGGCGAGCATTCTTCGCATCAACCCCGCGTCGTAGGACCGACTGAGGGCGTCTTCCTGCAGGGTCATCCGGGGTGGCCCGGGCTGGCGGGAGCCGGCGCGGGTGCTTCATCCAGCTCCTCAAGACCCTTGATCCCCTGGCGCACCCAGCTGGAGAAGACCAGGGCGCCGAATGCGATCGTGAAGTAGCTGAGGATGGTGCGCCAGGCGAGGGTGTACAGGGGTGTCATGGCGGCCGGCACGTAGGCCGTCATGACGACGGCGGAGAGGACCTCCGCGATGCCGCTGGCGCCGGGAGTCGGGGCGAAGTAGAGCAGGAAGGTGATCAGCGTCTGCACCAGCAGGACGTCCACGAAATGTGCCTCGATGCCGATGACGCGAAGCGCCACATACCCGGCCAGCAGCTTGTTGGCGTGGGACGGGCCGGACAAC
>SPDF01000409.1 GCA_004525055.1 Gemmatimonadales bacterium
AGTTGATCTCCCACCCGGACGAGACTTCCCTCAAGGACGCGCGTGGCGCCGAGCGCACGCAGCTCCGCCGAGAGGCGGCTCGACGTCAGGAGCGTGGGCCGAACGTCCACGTGCGCCAGCACGGCAATCGGATCGATCACCTCGATACCGGCAATCCCGTCGAGCCGGGCACTCACCAGCACCATCAGGTCCCGGCCATAGCGGACGAGCGCCGTGTCCGGGCTGCTTGGGGCAAAGGGAAGGACGGCCAGGGCGGTCCCCGCCGGTGGCAAATCGTCGGCGGATCGATCGCGAAGCACACCGACCGCGAGAAGCGCGACCAGGGCGGCAGCCCCGAGAATCCAGAGCGCAGTTCGGGCGGTGATAGGACGGCGGGATGCCGGAGTGGATTCCGAAGCCGGTCCGACCGAATCGCTTGGTGGGGCGGGTGCCGGGAATCGTGGCGGCCGTGTTGGGTTGTCGACCGTCGGCGCGGATCGGAGCCCGATCGCATCCCGTAAGGCGCGGGTCTCTGCGTCCGGCTCCACCTCGAATTCCCGACGGAGCCGTGATTCAAGGTCCTCGTACACGCGCATCGCTCCGGCGCGGTCCCCTTGCTGGTCGAGCAGCGCGATGAGACGCCGGACCGCCGGTTCGTCATCCGGCTCGAGCACGACCGCGAACCGGGCCGCCTCGGCGGCTCCGGCAACATCACCCTCTGCTGCCCGCGCCTCCGCGGCACGCCGAGCAGTACGGGCCCCCAGTCGTTTCAGCCGGCTTCGCTCCCGCTCCAGCCATTCCTCGAACGCGGGGGCGCTCGACAGGTACAATCCAGGGAGCAAGTCGCCCCGGTAGAAACGAAGCGCCTCACTCCACGCTTCCCGGTCGGAGGCCCGCTCAAAGTCGACGGCGTCGCAGAGGAACCGTCCGGGGGCCAGCCCGAGCTCCTCGTCGCCTCGATTAATCAACACCCCGTCGCCGAGCGCCTGACGAATATGGTGGACCGCCTTGTTCAAGGCGTTGCGGGCGCGTGCATTATCGAGATCCGGCCAGAGGAGGGGGAGGAGGAGGTCACGGCGGACGAACCCGTCCGGTGCACTGAGGGCGATGTAGGCCAGCAGCGCCAGACGCTTCGGCTGGACCAGGATGGACGGAAGTGCCATGCCGGCAGCCGTTTGCAACTCCACCGCACCGAGCATGGTGAGGTGGACGGCAGGCGGTGGAGGCGGCGAGAAGGGGGCGAAGTCTTTGACGGAAGCCTCAGGGAAGCCAGGGGGAACCGCTTGGCCTTATCGTGGTGGAGTATACCGCTTGCGGGAGGTCCAGCAAGCGTCCTTCCTATTGCTCTCCGGAGGTTCCCATGCGCATCGCCCGTCGCCCTGTTGGCGTTTTGGTACTCGCCCTTGCCGCCCTCGCCTGTGGTGGGGAGGATAGCGGCGGTCCCAATCCACCGCCCCCCCCCGTGGTCGGAAAAGTGACCGTCACCCACCTCTTGTTCAAAAGCGACCGCAATGGGACCTCGAACCCCGCAGTCGATACGGTTGCGGCCGGAACAGAGGTGACCTGGCGGTGGCTCAACACCACGGCGGCCCACAGCGTTCGATCGAATGGTTCGCCGAGTTTCGCGAGCAGCGCCTTGCTGACCGGGGAGGGGTCGCAGTACAAGGTCACCTTTACGACGCCGGGGTTCTACCAATACGACTGTTCCGTCCATGCAGGGATGACCGGCCGCATCATCGTTCAGTGATGAGGTACCACCCACGCGCGGCAGGCCTCGCCGCCCTCCGCCCGGCCGCGCTCCTGTTGGCGGTCGGCCTCCTCGGGTGCGGAGACGGCACTGGGCCCGGTGTGCGGTCGGCGCTTGACGCGGAACTCCGCGGTATGCTTGTCGATGCCGGCGTCTCGCCGCTGGCAGCTCCTCCGGCGTCGGATTCGGCGCTCGTCGCCATCGGCCGCGCGCTGATGTTCGACCGGGTCCTGAGCGGCAATCGCGATATCTCATGTGCCACCTGCCACCATCCCGCTCGCAATACGGGTGACGGGCTGTCGTTCTCTATCGGGACTGGTGGCACCGGCGCCGGAGCCGCACGACACCTCGGCACC
>SPDF01000027.1 GCA_004525055.1 Gemmatimonadales bacterium
CGGGACCCTTGCCGGACTCATCGTGCTCATCCCGGGCCTGACGCTCACGACGGCGATGACCGAGCTTTCGTCGGGCCACCTGTCCAGCGGGACGGCTCGCCTGAGCGGGGCGCTGATGCTGTTCCTCGTCATCGGATTCGGAGTCGCCATCGGGAGCCAGACGGTGACGCTGACCCTGGGAGAATTCGCGAGCCGGGTGCGGCCGGAGGCGCTTCCTGCCTGGACATGGTGGCTGGCGCTGGTGGCCGCGCCGCTTGGCTTCGCGGTGCTCTTCCGGGCGCATGCTCGCGACGCGATCTGGATCCTGCTCGCGGGCGCACTAGGCATCGGTGGCAGTCGCATCGGTTCAGCCGCGTTTGGGCCAGAGCTCGGCGCGTTCGTCGGCGCGCTCACGGTCGGTGTGGCGAGCAACGTGTACGCCTATCTGCTGCGACGCCCCGCCTCGGTCACGCTCGTGCCGGGCATCCTCCTGTTGGTGCCGGGCTCGATCGGGTTCCGGAGCCTCTCCTCGCTGCTTGACCGGGAAGTCGTGACCGGCGTGGAGACGGCGTTTACGATGGTCTTGATCGGCGCTGGCCTGGTGGCGGGACTGCTGCTGGCAAATGTGCTGGTCCCGGAGCGCCGGAAGGGATGACTTACCCGCGAGGGTGAAACTGCCGGTGCACCGAGCGCAAATACTCCCGGTCGACGTGGGTGTAGATCTGGGTGGTGGACAGATCGGCGTGGCCGAGCATCTCCTGCACAGCCCGGAGGTCGGCGCCACCCTCCAGCAGATGGGTGGCGAAGGAGTGTCGCAAGGTGTGTGGCGTGACGGTCTTGGTGAGCCCCGCCCGCGTGGCGGCGCGCTTCACGATTCCCCACGCCCCGACCCGCGAGAGCGGCTGCCCGCGATTATTCAGGAAGACCCGCTGCTTCGACGCACCCCGATCGAGGGTCGGCCGGAGTGTATGCAGGTACACGGAGAGCGCGCCGAGCACGCTCCGCCCGATCGGCACCAACCGTTCCTTGCTCCCCTTCCCCAGTACCCGCACCAGTCCCTCTGACAACACCAAGTCCGTCAAACCGAGCCCGCACAACTCAGAGACGCGGAGCCCCGCGCCATATCCGAGTTCGAGGAGTGCGCGGTCACGCCAGCCGAGCGGTTCATCGATGGATGGCGCGGCCAACAGCGCCTCGATCTCCGGCACGGAGAGCGTCTCCGGCAGGGTACGACCGAGCCGCGGACTCTCGAGCCGATCGCTCGGGTCCTCCTGCACGATGCCCTCGCCAAGCAGGAAACCGAAGTAGGTGCGGACGGCGGACACGTGGCGCCGAATGGTCGCGGCGCTCAGCCCGAGGTCCTTCAGCGCAAAGACAAATTCACGAAGGACCGGCCGCGTGAGCGTTCTGGGGTCCCTGAAGCCGCGTGCATCGGCAAACTCCGCCAGCCGGCGGATGTCGCGAAGGTAGCTATCGACGGTGTTCTGGCTGTGCCCCGCCTCCAAGGCGAGGAAGTCGCGGAATCCCTCGAGCCAGAACTGCCGTGCGAGGTCGGCGGCGTTCAAAATGGCTCGACGCCCAGCAGCGCGGCGGCCCTGGCGATCATCGCCGCTTCCGCCGGTGTCACGACTCCGTCGGCCTCCGCGACATGGCGCATCCGATCCACGAGGCGCTGGCGCTCACCGGAGTGATAGGCCGAGGTCGCCCGGAGAATGACCGCCTCGACGGCGGCGCGGTCGAGATTGACCTGCCCTGGCAGATGATTGAACCGGGCCCGCAACCGGGCCGTCAGCGCGTCCCGTTCGGTGGCCTTCAGGTGCTCGTCCGCTTCGGCCAGTTCAAGCACAAACGCAGCCACTGCCTGGAGCGCCGGGTCCACGGAGCCGGGGGCCGCCGGTTCATGATCGAGGGCGACACGCAGGGCGTCCCAGAGCCGGGCACGGCGCGCAGCACGGGAGCGCCACCAGACCACGGTGATTCCCGCAGCCACCAGCAGGCCCACGGCCGCGAGGCCGGTGTTCAGGTTCCGGAGTGCCTGCTGGATTCCCTCCCAGCTCTGGCCGATGTACCGACCGAACAGGATCAACCCCGCGAACCAGAGCGCGGATGCGACCCCGATGGGCACGAGCGCACGCAGGGGGGGGAGTCTCATCAATCCGGAGAAGGGGGCGACGACGGCGCGGACGCCCGGAAGGATCCGGCCGAGGAACACGCCCAAAAGTCCGTACCGGATATAGCCGCGCTCGAGAGACGCGATTCCCTCGGGGGAGAGCAACCGGCGCCCCATCCGCGACTCGAAGAGCCCACCGCCGAGGCGTCGGGCGAGGAAGTACACGCCGGTGGCGCCAATGAAGTTCGGCACCCAGCAGACAAAAAAGAGCGTGACCGGATCGAGGGATCCGGTCACGGTGAGGAAGGCACCGAGTGCGAGCACCGCATCGCCCGGCACGGGAGGGAAGAAATTTTCGATGAGGGACAGCGCGGCGAGCACGGCGTAAACCGCGAGTGGCGGCATAGTGGCCAGCGATTCCAGCAGCGACGCGATCAGTTCCCCTCCAGCGTCGCCACCGCCATCGTGGCGATTCCTTCTCCGCGGCCGATGAAGCCCATCCCCTCGTTCGTTGTCGCCTTGACGCTCACCTCGTCCGCCGACAGGCCGAGGGCGGCGGCCAGGGAGGTGCGCATGGCCGGAATATGGGGTCCGAGGCGCGGGCGCTCGAGGATGACGGTCACGTCCACCTGCACCACACGAAGCCCACGTGCGGCCACCACCTCGCATGCGGAGCGCAGCAGCGCCATCGAGTCGGCGTCCTTCCAGCGAGGGTCGGTGTCTGGAAAGTGCATCCCGATATCACCGGCGGCGGCGGCGCCGAGAATGGCATCGGTCAGCGCGTGAGCCACGGCATCCGCATCGGAATGTCCGGCCAGGCCGTGCGTGTGGGGGATCGTCTGCCCACCCAGGATCAAGGGGCGCCCCTCGACGAACCGGTGGGAATCGTACCCGATCCCGGTCCGAATCACGCCGCGACCGTCGCTTCTTCAATCAGGGAGTAGTCTTGCCGCCGGAGCTTCGGCGTGAAGCCGGCGTCGGCGATGACGCGGTGCATCTCCTCGAGCGTCGCCCGGTAGGTCGTGCCGGCGGCGGAGACGACGTTTTCCTCCATCATCAGCGACCCGTAATCATTGGCGCCGAACCGCAAGGCCACCTGCCCGACCTTGTGGCCCATCGTGACCCAGGACGACTGGATGTTCGGGATGTTCCGGCAGATGATGCGCGCGATCGCGAGCGTCCGGAGATAGGTCACGGCATCAGTCTTGGCCCATCCGTCGAACATCGGTGTCCCTTCCGGCTGGAGGGGCCAGCAGATGAAGGCCGTGAATCCGCCGGTCCGCGCCTGCAGGTCTCGAATCTTCAACAGATGCTCGATCCGGTCGGCGTTGGATTCCCCCATTCCGTACATCATGGTGACGGACGTCCGCATCCCCTGCCGATGGGCCTCCTCCTGGACCCCCAGCCACTCCTCGGTCTGCGCCTTCTTCTTCGCGACACGATCACGAACCTCGTCGACCAGGATCTCGCCGCCACCGCCCGGGATGGAATCGAGCCCCGCGTCGCGGAGTTGCCGGACGACCTCCGGCACGGGGATCCGGAACCGCTCGCTGAAGAACACCACCTCGCTCGGGCTGAACCCGTGAATGTGGATGGCATGGTGCGCCTTGATGTAGCGCATCAGTTCCAGGTACCACTCGAACGGGATGTAGGGGTTGTGCCCGCCCTGCAGGAGGATCTGGGCGCCACCGATGGCCCGGCACTCCTCGATCTTCTCGCCGATCTCCTCGAAACTCAGGACGTAGCCCTCGCTGTCCTTCGGGCGTCGATAGAAGGCGCAGAACCCACAGTCCGCCACGCAGACATTGGTGTAATTGATGTTGCGATCGATGATGTGGGTGACAATCGGGTCGGGATGCAATTCCCACCGAATCGCGTCGGCCCGGCGACCGAGGTCAAGGAGGTCGCCCTTCTCGTAGAGGGTCAGGTACTCCCGGAATTCTGCTGTGTCGCGGTTCACTCGATACATGATCATGCCGCCGTGATAAACGAAAGCGATCCCGCCGGCGCCAGCTTGTCCTGGGCCAGTCGGTGGAAGAAGCTCGTGAGTCCCTCGAGTTCGGCGCCACCGAGGGCATAGTCCAGCGTCCCGAGGTAGGCCCGACAGGTGTCCACGTGGACGCCGGTCACTGCCGCAGCCTCCGCGGCGAGCAGGTCCAGGTGCGCGAGGCCCCATACGCGCGACGCCAGCAGCTGCCGATGGAGCGCGCGCACCGCACGGGCCGGCGTCTCCCTGCGGGCGGCCCACACCGCGAAGACAAACGGGAGTCCCGTCCACGCCTTCCATTCGGTGCCGAGATCGAGCACCCACGGATACGTGCCGCGCGCCGCAAGCTGCAGGGCGGCGTCCCCGATGACCAGGACGGCGTCGTGGGGGAGCCCCTCGAGCCCGTCCAGATCGGCGGACTCGGCGCGTACCGTCGCAAATCTCGGGGTCACACCCCACCGGTGCCGACAGAGCAACTCGAGGAGAAGGACCGAGGTCCGGGAAGACGCAGTGCGGAGGACGGTCGCGCCGTCGAGTTCCCCGACCGGTCGTTTGCTGAACAGCGCCACGCTGTGGACGGGCCCGTTGGCGCTGATCGCCAGGTCAGGCAAGAGGTGATAGGCGGCGGCGTTCCTGGCGTACTCGACCGCGGAAACGACGCTCACGTCGAGTTCGCCGGCGGCGAGCAGGTCGTTGAGTTCCGAGGCGGTCCCGGTCACAAGGTCCGCACCGACGTGTACGATACCGCGATCGATGGCGCCCGTGACGGGATAGCAGTTGATCCAGGGGATCCGGCCGAGCCTCATGCGGCGTGCACCACAGGCAGAGAGCGCTTCCTCGGCTCCGCAGGGGCGGGAGGCGCCGGCGGCGCATCGTCCGAAGCGTCGCGAAGGGCCTCGTAGAGACTGTTCCGCTCCACCGGGCGACGCCCTGCGTCGCGGATGAGCGTGACCAACTGCGGATATGACATGGCCATGTCGGTGCTTGCCCCGGCCTCATGATAGACGCGCTCGAAGACCACCGTCCCCTCCACGTCGTCGCAGCCGAAACTCAGCGCGATCTGTGAAAGCGCCGGCGTCACCATCGGCCAGTGCGTCTTCACGTGGGGAATGTTGTCGAGGAAGAGCCGCCCGATGGCGATGTTCTTCAGGTCCTCGAAGCCGGAGGTGGCAGTGCCCACACGCCCCAGCTCTTCGCCGAGCTCATTGTGGTCGGGATGATACGCCAACGGGATGTAGGTCAGGAACCCGCCCGTTTCGTCCTGCAGTTCACGCAACATGGCCAGGTGCTGGAGTCGGTCATCGGCGGTCTCCACATGGCCGTAGAGCATGGTGCAATTGGTGGGAATCCCGAGCTGGTGGGCCGTGCGATGCACCCTGATCCACTCCTCGCCGGTCAGCTTCCGCTCCGCAATGGTCGCGCGCACGGCGGTGCTGAACACCTCCGCGCCGCCCCCCGGCAAACTGGTGAGCCCGGCGTCCTTGAGCGCCGCGAGGACTTCTCGCTCGGAGATCTTCTCGATCCTGGCCAGGTGCGCAATTTCGACCGCCGTCAGCGCCTTGATGTGGACAGTCGGGTGCCGTTCCTTCAAGCCGCGGAGCATGTCCGTGTAGTACTCGAGCCGCAATTTCGGATGCAGTCCGCCGACGATGTGGAACTCCGTCGTCGGTGCGCCCCGCGCCTGTTCGGCCTCGGCGTAGACCTCGTCCAGCGAGCGGGTGTAGGCCCCCTCCTCCTTCGGCGTCCGCGCGAACGAACAGAAGGTGCAGGTGGCGCGGAGCACACAGACGTTGGTGGGGTTGAGATGCTGATTGGCCGAGAAGAAGACCCGGTCGCCGTTCTGCCGGCGGTTGGCGAAGTCGGCAAGGGTGCCTAGACCCAACAGATCGTTCGTCGCGTAGAGGGCAAGCCCATCCGCGTGATCGAGCCGCTGGCCCAGCGTCACTTTTTCCCCGATCGGCCGGAGCGCCGGATCACGGAGCAAGGCGAGGTCGAGGGTGGGCGGCATTCGTATCTCCTTGAGCGGTGGTCGATTACCAGGGCAATCTACCCCGGAGCGGTGCGGTGGTGCCAGATGACGCTCCCGGAAGCGACGAGACCCCGGGAGCAGGAGTCCGGGGTCTCTGGTGCAACCGTGGGGCGCATGCGTTGCTGCCTGGCCTCAGTCCTTCCAGGCCCGCACCGCGAGCGTCACGTTGTGGCCACCGAATCCGAAGCTATTGGACAGCGCCACATCGATGTCACGAGCGACCGCGGTGTTTGGTGCGCTATCGAGATCACATTCGGGATCGGGGGTCACCTGGTTGATGGTCGGCGGAATCTTGCCATCCCGCGCCGCGAGCAGGCACACGGCGAATTCCAGACCCCCCGCGGCCCCGAGGAGATGGCCGGTCATCGACTTGGTCGACCCGAACACCAATTTCTTCGCCTGCTTCCCGAAGACGGCCTTGACGGCGGCCGTCTCGGCGATATCACCCTGCGCCGTGCTGGTGCCGTGGGCGTTGATATATCCCACGGACTCGATCCCGACGCCCGCATCGGCCAGGCAGTCCCGCATGGCCCGCTGGGCTCCCTCCCCGGAGGGGGGGGGAGAGGTAATGTGGTAGGCGTCGCCGCTCAGGCCATAGCCGAGCACCTCACCAAGGATGGTGGCGCCGCGGGCCTGGGCATGCTCGAGGCTCTCGAGCATGACCATGGCGGCACCATCGCCGAGCACGAATCCGTCGCGGTCCTTATCGAAGGGGCGGCTCGCCTCCTCCGGAGCGTCATTGCGCGTCGAAAGCGCCCGCATGTTCTGGAACCCCGCGATGGCGAGCTCACTGATGGCCGCTTCCGTGCCCCCAGTCAGCATCGCATCGGCGTGCCCGGACTCGATCAGCTGATAGGACTGGCCGATGGCGTGCGCCGAGGAGGCACAGGCCGACACGGTCGCGTAGTTGGCACCCTTGAGGCCGTAGCGGATGGAGACCAGCCCGGCGGCGATATCGGGAATGAACATCGGGATGAAGAAGGGGGAGACGCGGTCCGGGCCCTTGGTGATGAGGAGCTTGGTTTGCTCCTGAAATGTCACCATGCCACCAATGCCGCTGCCGATGATGACCCCGGTGCGCTCGGGCGACGGGAATTGTCCTTCCAGCCCTGCCTGAGCCACGGCCTCGTGGGCCGCGCCGAGCGCGTACTGCACGAAGAGGTCGTACCGACGCGCTTCCTTCTTGTCGATATACTGCAGCGCGTCAAACCCCTTCACCTCGCACGCAAACTTCACCTGAAACTGCGCCGGGTCGAATTTGGTGATCGGCGCAGCGCCCGACCGGCCAGCCAGCAGCCCCGCCCAGGAGTCCTCGACGTTATTGCCGAGCGGGGTCACCAACCCAATGCCGGTGACGACGACACGACGCGCCAAAGTTACTTCCCGGTCTTTTCGTGCAGATATGCGAGGGCCTCACCGACGGTCCGGAGCTTCTCTGCATCCTCGTCCGGGATATCGATGTCGAATTCCTTCTCGAACGCCATCACGAGCTCGACGGTGTCGAGGCTGTCCGCACCGAGATCTTCCATGAAACTCGCTTCGGCCGTCAGCTTCTCGCGCTCGACGCCCAGTTCCTCGGCGATGATGTCCTTGACCTTCTCATCTACGTTGCTCATGTCGTCCTCGAAAAGGAGTAGGGGGTCGGGCTAGATGACCATCCCGCCATCCACCACCAGGACCTGCCCGGTGATATAGGACGCGAGATCCGACGCCAGGAAGAGCACGGCAGCCGCAACATCCTCAGGCCGGCCGAGACGCCCCAGCGCAATGTCCTCTAATAATGCTGTCCTCGCCTCAGAGGGCAAGGCGGCAGTCATATCCGTCTCGATGAAGCCGGGGGCCACGCAGTTGGCCAGGACCCCGCGGGAGGCGTATTCCTTGGCCACCGATTTGGTCAGGCCGATGAGGCCCGCCTTGCTGGCGGCATAGTTGGCCTGCCCCTTGTTCCCGGTCAGGCCGACGACGCTGGTGATGTTGATGATGCGCCCTGCGCGCCGCTTCATCATGCCCTTGATGACCGCGCGAATGGTGAAAAACGCCCCCTTGAGGTTGGCGTCCAGCACCATGTCCCAGTCCTCGTCGCTCAGCCGCAGCAGGATGTTGTCCCGCGTCAGGCCCGCGTTGTTGACGAGAATATCGATGGGCCCAAGGGCGACCTCGGCGGCGGCCAGGGCGGCCTCCACCTGCGCCCGATCGGCCACATCACAGCCGAGGCCAGCGGCGCGCTCGCCCAGCTCGGCGGCAACGGCCTGAGCCCGCGCGGCGTCACGGCCGACGATGGCCACTTTGGCCCCTGCGCCGTAGAGCGCACGTGCGACCGCCAGGCCGATGCCCCGCGTGCTGCCCGTCACGAACGCCGTCCGGCCGGTCAGGTCAATCGTGTTCATGCGAGAAAGGCCTCCACCTCGGCCGCGGTGCCGAGGGTGATGCTCTTGGTGCCCGGGAGAATCTTCCGGAGGAGTCCGGAGAGCACGCTACCGGGCCCGAGTTCGATGAACGTTGCGTCGGGCGCCAGGGCGGCCGCGGCATGCATGCACTCGATCCACCGCACCGGCGCCGTCAGCTGGGCGGCCAGGGTACGGACCGCGTCGGCGGGAGTACGCACCGGCTCCGCCGTAGCGTTGGCCACGATCGGGAATGCCGGCGTGGCAAAGGGAGCCGCCGCGAGGGCTGACTCGAGCCCGGGCACCGCCTGCGCCATGAGGGGCGAGTGGAACGCCCCCGACACCTTGAGCGGGATCACGCGCTTGGCGCCACGCAACTTGCACCCCTCGCCGGCGCGGGCCACCGCCACAGGATCGCCCGAGATGACGATCTGGTCGGGGGAGTTCAGGTTGGCGGCGACCGCCACACCATCATCCCCCGAGGCCTCCGCGCACGCCGCCCCGACCGCAGCCGGATCCAGGCCGAGCACTGCCGCCATGGCCCCCGGCCGCTTGGTACCGGCCTCGTGCATCAACTCACCACGGCGACGAACCAGGCGGGCCGCCTCGGGCGCGGAGAGCGAGCCGGCCGCGACATACGCGCTGTACTCGCCGAGGCTGTGCCCTGCCCCGGCCCTGGCCGTCCCCAAACGCGCTTGCACGACGGCAAAGACCGCGGCGGAGTGGGCCAGAATGGCTGGCTGCGTGTTGTGGGTGAGGGTCAGCTCGTCCTCGGGCCCCTCCCACATCACCCGGGAGAGCGAGACGCCCAGCGCGTCGTCGATCGCCTCGAAGGTCTGGCGCGCCGCGGGAAAGCGGTCGGCCAGATCCTTGCCCATGCCGACCTTCTGCGCACCTTGGCCGGGGCACATCACCACCGCTACCACTTCACGACCGCGCTGGCCCAGGTGAACCCACCACCGAAAGTCACGAGCAGGAGAGTCATCCCCGGCTGGATCCTGCCTTCCTTGATGCCCTGGTCGAGTGCGAGCGGAATCGACGCGGAGGAAGTGTTTCCGTATCGGTCGACGTTGATCATCACCTTCTTGAGCGGGATTTCGGCGTGCTTGGCGGTCGCCTCGATGATACGGAGGTTGGCCTGGTGGGGCACCAGCATGTCCACCTGGTCGGCGGTGATGCCGGCGCGTTCGAGCGCCTTGTCGCACGCCTCCGCCATCGTCTTGACGGCGGACTTGAAGACCTCACGCCCCGCCATCTTGATGAAGTGGGACCGCTCGGCCACGACCTTGTCGCTGATCGGATCCACGGCACCGCCGCCGGGACGATAGAGGAGGTCGGCGAGCCTGCCGTCGGACTTCATGTAGGTGGAGAGGACGGCACCCGAGCCGCCCGTCGCTTTCCGGACGATGGCGGCACCGGCCCCATCGCCAAACAGGATAGCGGTGGAGCGATCGGTCGGATCGGAGATGGTGCTCAGCTTTTCCGCGCCGATAATCAGCATGTTTTCGCCCTGGCCCGCCGCGACGAGCCCCTCGGCGACATTCAATGCGAACAGAAACCCCGGACAGGCGGCCGCCACGTCGAACGCGAAGGCGTTCTTTGCGCCGAGGAGGGCCTGCAGGTCACACGCGGTCGAAGGCAGGAGGCGATCGGGTGAGGCGGTGCCCAGGATGATGCCGTGGATGTCTTCGGGTCCGAGGCCAGCGGCCGCGAGGGCCAAGAGCGAGGCGTCGCGGGACAGCATTGCGACCGTCTGCTCGGGCCCGGCAACGCGGCGCTCCCGGATACCGGTGCGCTCGACAATCCACTGATCAGAGGTCTCGAGGGTCTTCTCGAAATCGGCGTTGGTGACGACCCGGTCGGGCACGGCCACGCCAAGGCCGGCAAATTCGACGATGGGACGCCGAATCATGCGACGGTGGCGGCACCCGCGGCGAACTCCGCGGCGATATGCTGATTGAGCTGGGACTCCACCATCTGGGCGGCGACGTGGACGGCGTTCTTGATGGCATTGCTTCCCGAGGAGCCGTGGCAGATGATGGACACGCCCTTCACCCCGAGGAGCGGCGCACCGCCGTATTCGGCGTAGTCAAGCACACGGAACACTTCTTGGACATCCTGACGGTCCAGAATGTCGGGGGCGTTGCGCTTGACGAGGCGGAGGACCAGATGGGCCACCGACTCGTAGAACTTGAGCACAATGTTCCCGACAAACCCATCCGTGATGACCACATCTACGTGGCCCATTTTCGGGTGCCCGACAAGAATGTCGCTCCCCTCGATGTTCCCGATGTAGTTGATGCCGGACGTCTTCTTCAAGCGCTCGTGTGCGGCACGGGAAACGGCGTTCCCCTTCTCATCCTCCTCGCCGATATTCAGGAGGCCGACGAGGGGGCGTTCGCGCCCGAGGACGTCGCGGGCATAGACCGAGCCGAGGCGGGCGAAGCCGACGAGTTCCTTGGCGGAGCAATCGACGTTGGCGCCGCCATCGAGGACGATGACGGGGAGGTCGGCCGTGGGAAAGGGCGTGGCGACAGTGGCCCGTTCCACACCGGCGTGGATGCCGAGGAGCACGGTGGAGGCGGCGAGGATGGCGCCAGTATTGCCGGCGGAGACGAAGGCGTCCGATTTCCCCGCCTTCTGGAGCCCGAGCCCAACCACGATGCTGGAGTTCGGCTTCTTCCGGACGGCGGAGAGCGGCTTTTCGGCCATGCCGATGACATCCGCGGCGGGCACGATCTCGATTCGGCTCCGATCGAGGCCGGGGTGTCGGGCCAGTTCCGCCTCGATGACCTCGACCTGCCCCACGAACTGCACAATCATGCCGGGCAAGAGCGCGAGTGCGGCAAGGGCACCCTCGACCTCAGCGTGCGGGGCGTGATCTCCGCCCATCGCGTCCAGCGCCACGCGGATCATGCTCAGTCGCCCTTGACCTCGACAACTTTCTTCCCGCGATAGTACCCGCAGCTCGGGCACACGCGGTGGGAGA
>SPDF01000367.1 GCA_004525055.1 Gemmatimonadales bacterium
CGCCTGCTTCTCGATGGCCCTCTCGGCGGCCCTCGCCAAGGCGGGGCACCAGCCCACGAGCGTCGCCACGACCGCGGTCGTGAACCTCGACCTGGTCGGCGCCGGGTCCCAGATCACCCGGATCGATCTGCAGACGCACGGAGTGGTCCCTGGTCTGCCGGAGGCCGAGTTCAAGAGCTTCGCGGAGGACGCCAAGGCGAACTGCATCATCTCAAAGGCGCTTGCCAGCGTGCCGATGACCCTCTCAGTGAGCTTCGCGGGAAGCTGAGCCGGGGGCTGAAGGGGAGGGGCGGCGAAACCTTCGCCGCCCTTCTCCCGTTTGGGCTGGGGGCGGACACCTCCCCTGTCGGACTCCGTCCCCGCGGTTAGGTTTAAGGGTTACCCATAGGGCCACCGGCGAGTCACTCGCCGGTGCAACCCCCCACAAACCCAGTCCCCGGAGTGAGTTAGGTGAGGTTCTCCCGTTTGCGCCCCCTCGTGTCAATCGGCATCCTATCGGTGCTCTCGACTCCCACGCTGATGGCGCAGGCGGCTGACAGCGCCAGCGACCCAGGCTACGTCGCAGGCGACACGAAGTTCATGACGGGCATGATCGGTCACCACGCGCAAGCGGTTCTGATCGCCGGGTGGGCACCGACCCACGGGGCCAGCCCCTCGATCATCCGTCTCACGGAGCGGATCGTGGTCGGTCAGCAGGATGAAATTCAATTGATGGAGACCTGGCTGCGTGACCATAATGAGCCGGTTCCTGACCCCGCCACCCACGCCGGCATGGATCACTCCATGCACATGCCCGGGATGCTGAGCCCCGCGCAGTTGGACACGCTCAACCGGGCTCGCGGCCCCGAGTTTGACCGGCGCTTCCTCACCTACATGATCCAGCACCACATGGGTGCCATCGTCATGGTCAACGAGCTCTTTGCCACCCACGGGGCGGGACAGGACGAACCGACCTTCCGGCTGGCCTCGAACATCTACGCCGACCAGACGACTGAAATTGCCAGAATGAACAAGATGTTGGCCGCCCTCGACGCCGAGGGCACCAGCCCCTGATACACCGATATCATCGCGCAGTCACCACCATCGTCACTCTTCGACAGGAATCGTTCATGAATCTCGGGCACACCCTTACGCGCTCGGCCCGCCGGTCCACGGCTGGGCTGACCCCGCTCCTTCTGGCTCTCGGTGCGTTCTCGGTGGGCGGCTGCGCGTCGTCGACCTCCTCGACGACAACGGCCGCAATGCCGGCCGCCCCGGCCATGCCAGCCGCCGACCCTCGGGTCGGGCTCAAGGCCGGGATGATGGATGCCGAAGAGGCCGCGTGGAACCTGCGCGTCGTCTCAAAGACGCAGCCGTCGGAGAAGTTCGCAGGCGTCACAAATTCCGACATCTCATTTACCGGGCACTATGCGATCCAGGGCAACTACAACGGCTTCCAGGTCTGGGATGTCTCCAACCCAGCCAAGCCGACGCTGACGGTCGGCTTCCTCTGCCCCGCCTCCCAGAGCGACGTGTCGGTGTACAAGAACCTGCTCTTCGTATCGGGTGAGGGGAATTCCGGACGCCTCGACTGCGGCACGCAGGGCGTGAAGGACACCGTCAGCGCCGACCGGCTCCGCGGTATCCGGATCTTCGATATCACGAACATCGCGACGCCGAAGTACATCGGAAACGTCCAGACCTGCCGGGGCTCGCACACCCACACGGTGCTCGAGGACCCGAAGGACAAGGCCAACGTCTATCTCTACGTGTCTGGCTCCGCCGGGGTCCGCTCGCCGAGCGAACTGCCGGGCTGTTCCCGCATGGCGCCGAGCGAGGACCCGAACTCCGCGCTCTTCCGGATCGAAGTCATCCGGGTGCCGCTGGCCCATCCGGAACTAGCGGCCATCGTGAGCTCGCCGCGCATCTTCAACGATCTCGTCGCCCCGCCAGAACACGGCGAGTCGCCCGAAGACATCGCCCGGGAGAAGCAGGAAATTGCCGCGTGGAAGGCCAAGGGCGGGTACGTCGCGACGATTCGGGGCGCTGAATATCCTGTGCCCTCCCAGATGATCGACCCGATGCTGGACAGCATCGTCAAGGCGCGGAACGGCACCGGCGCCCCGACCCGCGCGGACAGCGCCGACCTGCGCGCCGGCCTTCCGGCGGTCGTTGCCGCCCGGTACGGCCCGCCGACGGCCGAGGCCCGGACGGGTGTCCGCCCCGGCCCGACACAGTGCCACGACATCACCGTCTATCCCGCCATCGGCCGGGCCGGCGGCGCCTGTGAGGGCTACGGCCTCCTGCTGGACATCACCGACCCGGTCAACCCGAAGCGGATCGGCGCCGTGGCCGACTCGAACTTCTCCTACTGGCACTCGGCGACGTTCAACAACGACGGCAGC
>SPDF01000178.1 GCA_004525055.1 Gemmatimonadales bacterium
CATGATTCCAGGCACGTTCAGCGAATCGGCCAGGCCTGACGGCACCACCATGAGCGAGCCCCGCTTGACGATACTCTCGTAGAGCATGTTCATCGCCCGCAGGTTCATCGCCTCGGGGTGATCTTTGTACGCTGCGGCTGCCTCGACAAACTTGTGCGCGATCTCGGTCTCGGCAGTGCCGAGGATGATGCGCGCCTGGCGCCCCCGCTCGGCCTGCGCCTGACGGGACATGGCGTCCTCAAGCGCCGCCGGAATGAGCACGTCGCGAATCTCCACCGACTGCACATGAATCCCCCAGTTGGCCATCTTCTCTTCGAGCGCGTCCTTGAGGCCCTGTCCCAACTCCACCCGGGACTGGATCAGTTCCGCGAGATCGTGCTTGCCGATGGCGTCGCGGAGCGCGGTCTGTGCCGAGAGGATGACCGCCTCGTCGTAATCCTGCACTTCGAGGGCGGCGCGTTCGGCGTCGCGCACGATCCAGAACGCGATGGCGTCGACGTTGACCGGCACCGTGTCGCGGGTCAGGCACGATTCTGCCCCGAAGGCGGCGGTGCGGATACGCTGGTCAACGATGTAGGCCACCCGCTCGAGAATCGGGATGATGGCGAAATAGCCCGGGCCGCGGAGTCCCCGGTACCGACCGAGCCGGAGCAGCACGCCCTTCTCCCACTGGTCGGTGTACTTGATCGACGCCGCCAGGAGGGCCGCGAATCCGAGGCCGGCCGCGAGGGCCAGCGGCGGCACGATGCCGAGGAGGAAGAGCGCGCCGGCCAGCCCCGCCCCACCGACCAGCCCAGCGGCGAACGCGGCGAGCGAATAGCGGGTGTCACTTGGCCTGTTTCTGATCATGTCCGTCACCTCGTGAAAGTAGTGTCAGCCGGCGCGCCGCCGGCAACCGCGTCACCGTGTCCGGAAAGGCCGGACGTCCTCGTGTCGTGCACGCGTGGCCCGCGGGCGAACCGCACGCTCGGCGGGCGGCGCCTCCAGGTAGGGACTCCGCGCCTCGCCCAACTCAATCGGCAAGGCCACCCGCACCAGGACCGTCAGCACGAACAAGCCCATCGCCCAGATACCGATGGTGACCCCCAACTCCACCAGGGTGGGGGTGTACTCGACGATCTCCCCAAGCGGCGAGGGAATGAACCCGGGAATCACCAGCCCCAGCCCCTTCTCGACCCAAATGGCAAAGAAGAGAACGGCACAGGTCGGCATCAACCAGCGGTAGTTTCGCCTGACCGAGTGGGTCATGAGCGCAGCCGTGGCCAGAACGTTGAGGCTGACCGCCGTCCAGATGAACGGCACGAGCGCATGGTGCCCGTCGAGACCGAAGTACAGATACACGGCATGGATGCCGTGATGCGTCGGCCAATAGAATTCGTAGAACAGTTCGGAGAGCAGCATGACGAGATTGATCTGGGCCGCGACCGTGGTGATCAGCGCCAGTTTGCTCAGGGCACCCTCGGAGATGGGATAGGGTGTGTTCCGTTTGACGAACCACAGGAGCAGGATCATGAATGCCGGGCCCGCGGTGAACGCGGAGGCGAGGAACCGGGGGCCCAGGAGCGCGGAGTTCCAGAATGGGCGGGCGGGCAGCCCCGCCAGGAGGAACGCCGTGACCAGGTGGATACTGACCGCCCACATGACCGAGATATACATCCAGGGGAGGTACTTGCTCTTCGCCGGAGGGTGGCCGGCGAATCGGTTATAGAGCAGGTAGAATGGGATGGCCAGGTTCAGCGCCAGGTAGCCGTTGAGGACCAGCACGTCCCAGGCGAGCAGGGACCGCGGCCAGTTCAGGTACCCGAGGCCCGGCATCAAATGCCACCCGCCGAGGGGGTTGCCGATGTCCACGACCACGAACGCCAAGCACATGACCAAGGCGGCCACGGCCACGCCTTCGGCCAGGAGGACGGCCCGGCCGAAATCCACCTGCTCCAGGATGTAGGCCGGGAGCACGAGCATCATCGCGGCCGCGGCGAGCCCGACGAGAAAGGTGAAGTTGGAGATGTAGAGTCCCCAACTCACATGATCGCTCATGCCGGTGACGCCGAGGCCGTGACGCAGCTGCAGGGAGTAGCAATACGCACCGGTGAGCATGAGCACGGTGAGGGCGCCCATCCAAAGGTGGTAGTGACCGCCTCCAGTGGTGGCCGAGCGCAGCGCGGTACGGGCGAAGGGTCCCAGATGACGCACAATCACCTCAGTCGGTGAAGTACCAGAACCGTGGCTCCGTCTTGAGATCCTCCTTCAAGCGGAACACCTGCTTGTTTTCCAGCACCCAGCGAATCTCCGAATCCGGGTCCAACAGGTTGCCGAAGACCCGGGCGCCGGTGGGGCAGGCCTCGACACACGACGGGAGCTGCCCCTGTCGCGTCCGGTGGATACAGAAGGTGCACTTCTCCACGACGCCATTCTTGCGCGCCCTGTTGCCCAGATAATGCTGGTTGGGATTGATCTCTGACGCGGGCACGTCGGGAGCGCTCCAGTTGAAGCGGCGGGCCCAGTACGGGCAAGCCGCCATGCAATAGCGGCACCCGATACACCAGTCGTAGTCGATCACGACGATGCCGTCGGGTTCCTGCCAGGTGGCGCCAACGGGGCAGACGCTGGTGCAAGGTGGATTGGCACACTGGAAGCACTGCGTCCCAAGGTAGAAGTGCCCCTCGGCCGGGACCTCGTGTTGGAAGGTGGCGTCGCCAAGATCGAAGTTGACCTCCCCTTCCGACATCTCGAAGATCCGGATGTACTGAGTATCCGCACGGCGATCGAGATTGTTTTCGTTGATGCAGGCTTCGATGCAGTTCCTGAAGCCCTGGCACTTTGAGATATTGAAGGCGTAACCGAAGACAACGCCGGGCTGGGCGCCGGTGGATTGGATGGTCACGTCCTCGTGACGCTTGAGTCTCGCCAGTTCCTCGAGTCGGGTGATCGTCTCCGCCCGCTCTGCCTCGGTCATGAACCGATAATTGCCCTTGATGTACTCCCGCCACGCAAGCACCCGGACTTCGCGTTGTTCCGGTGTCTCCCCGTTCAATGGGACGCACGCGCCCAGCGCCTGGGCGCCCGCCACCGCCCCCGCCACGAGCATGCCCAGTGCATGACGGCGATCGACCGGCTTCTGAAGCAGGTCGCCGTCGTTGCCACGCTCCGGGAGGTCGCCGGCCTGATTCTCACTCATGGGTCATCGCTCCGAATCCTTTCGATAACCGGGGCGCGGAACGGAATCCGCGGCTCGACCGCTGGATGGTGCGGATCATGGCAATCGGTGCACGCCATGACGACCCGGCGTCCCTGCCAGCCATCCAGCCGCTTCCCGTGCCCACCGCCGGCCCACGCATCGGCCTGCCTGAAATGGCACTGTGCGCAAAGCCTGTAGCTCTGGTCCAGTGGGGCGCGCCTGTCTTCCAGCAGCACCAACAGGGAGGCGTCTTCGGGGGCGTGGCAGGTGGCGCAGACACCGCCGCTCGTATCGGGGTGCACTGGTTGGATGTCGTTGTGCACATCGGGTTCTCGCTGCGCGGCCATCGTCACCCTCGCGCCGGCGTGGCACGACGTACAAGGGTATTGCGTCAGGGCGGGCGACTGGTCGCGGAGCACCAGTTGCAGCGTGATGGTGCCGAACCGCCGCGAGTGGCCCGCCTCGGACCCGGCGCTGCGGCGTGCGACTTCAAACGGCCGCTCGCCCGGCCCCGTGAATCCGACCACGGTGTCCGCCACCACTGTGGCCAGCGCACCGGGCTCCAGCGCCGCGTCCCGTGCTACGGTGGCAGAATCGAGCTCCACCACCACTTCTACTCCGGGCGGGAGGTAGCCGTTCGTCTCCTGGTGCCCTTCCCCGCATCCGGCAGCGAGTGACATCGCGGCCAGGCCTGCGAACATCATTCCGGACCGCGACCGTCTCATGGCGCCGCTCCGGCGCTGGCCACAAGTCGGGGATCCGGACGGGCAAAGAGGCCGGCCTCCGGGTCGACTGTGGCATGGCACTGCCGGCAACTGGCCCGCTCCGAATGCGCCGTCCGGATGGCCGCCAGCGCGGCGGGGCCGCCGTGGCAGGTGAGACAGTTCCCCCGGAATTGGAGGTCATGGGGTATGGTCGGGGGCCGTCGGCCCGCCGTGCGCGACGGTAAAGTTGGCCAAACAGAGGTGGACCACGTCGCCGCAGCTTCCGGCAGCGGCGGGCCACCGGTCGGGCCATGGCAGAGCGGGCATCGGGCATTGGGATCGGCGGCGGCCGAGGCGGTGCCCATTACCGCGTCAACCCCGACGTGGCACTGCAGGCACATCCCCATCTCCGGGTGCGGCGTCACCGGAACGTAGGCCGCGAAGCGGAGCGAGTAACCGCCGCGCTCATGACACGAGTTACAAATCTCGACGCGGAACTCGTCGGCGCTGAGGGCGTGCGGAATGCGCGGGGGGGCGCCCGGATAGGCACGGAGGTAACGATAGGTCGCCCAGTTCCGCGGATGCGCCGTGCGATCCCGCGAAACGGCCGGTGCGATGGCAAGCATGGTGGGCGTGGTCCGGAATACCTCCGCCTCGGCCGGGATCGGCTCAACTGGCGGCGGGATCAGGTCTACGCGAGTGACCGTCGCCGGCGCCGCCCGCGGCTCCGGCATCCGCTGGACAGCCACGAC
>SPDF01000103.1 GCA_004525055.1 Gemmatimonadales bacterium
CCCATACCAACCCCACCCGTTCCGTAGGAGTTGTACGCCGTTGACTGAGTCACGCTCAGCTGGTAAGCAACGTACACGTCGACGTCGCCGCTGTCCTTCATGGCCATCCCGAAGCCCTTGAGCGTCGAGTCAACGGCCTGCTTGATCTGCATGTCCTGGAGCTGATTGGGATAGGCAGCGCCTTCGATGCTGACCCACTTGTAGGTCTTGTATTGGGTGAAATCCACCTTGGTGTCGTAATTGGTCGCGACCTTCTGGGCGGCCGCGTCATTGGCGCCAACAAGCATCGCTCCAAACGCGAGAGCGAGACTGGCGGCAACGAGTCGGGTCTTGATCATCGGAGGGCCCTCTGAAATTGAGTGAAAATGGAGATGAATCCTGCTCGCAAGGTCAGGCTGGAATATGGCGGACTGGAATCGAGTCGCAAGGGTCAGTGTCTGGGGGCTATTCGGCCCCGGTCCTGATCTATCCACATCAGAAAGGGAGACGTTTGGGGGTGGCCGAGGCACACGCCGCCTGGCTACCTCCCCGCCGTGGGCCCCCCGGGGTAGATGGCCCCCCGCTTGACCACCAGCCTGACGGCTCCCGCCTGGCCGATATCGGCGATCGGATCACCGTCCAGAATCACGAGATCCGCCAGCTTCCCCGGCTGAATGGTACCCCGCCCCTCCAGCGCTCCGATGGTCCTGGCGGCGTTCCGGGTGGCCGCGGCGAGTGCGTCGGACGTGGACAGTCCACCCAGCTGCACCAGCAGCCGGAGCTCCTCATGCAGATTGGGCGCTTGCCACCCGCCTTCATCGCCGTTGCCCAGTGAATCGGTCCCCGCGACGATCGTCACGCCGAGGCGATACGCCCTGGCGGTGACGGCGGCCGCGATCGGCTGCAGGGACTGACGCTCATCGGAGTAGATGAAGAGGGTCGGATCGAAGAGGGTGCCCCTCCGGCGCATCTCCCCGAAGAGCGAGTCGAACATCGGCGTGGCGAAGGTGCGTTCCACCACCCGGGCCGAGTCCTTGAGCAGGGCGGCGTAACCGTCGCGTCCGAGTTGCCGGGCGGGGAGCGACGCATGGGAGACCACGTCCACGCCGGCGGAGACGACTTCGAGTGGCGTCACCTGTCCGATCGCCGCGTGGGCCCAGACGAGGAGCCCCTGACGGTGCGCCTCTGCCGTCGCGGCGTCGACCAGTGCTGGCGTGAGTGCCGCGTAGAGCTTGATCGCGGTGGCACCGGTGCCCCGCGCCTCGGCGACTGCCTGCCGCAGGTCGGTGGTCGAATCGATGGCGCGCATCCCCGGCATCGAGCCTGGAACCTCCCCGGCGCTCGCCTGGGCCGTGCGCGGATCACTGAAGAACGCCGGCCCGGCCCACAGGGCGGCGTAATAGATGTCGGGTGCCGCCATGTCGCCGACCTTGGCGTCGCGCGTCATCGAGGCGAGTGCGCGGGTGTCGCCTGCCATGTCCCGAACGGCAGTGACCCCGCCGAGGAGGGCCCGGCAGAGCCGCCGGCCAGCCCGGACCCGGGAGTCCTCCCCGGATACGTCGCTCCCCACATGGACATGGGTGTCGATCAGACCAGGAATGACGAATGTGCCGGGGAGCGCTCGCACCGTGGTGCCGACGGGCAGCGGTTGCATGCCGTCCTGGAATACACCGGCAATCCGCTCGCCATGGATCAGAATCGTGGTCCCGGGCTGAGCTGGCGCCCCGGTCCCGTCCCAGAGGATCACGCCCGTCAGGGCGACGTATCCTGCGTCCGCCTTCCGGGGTGTGCACCAGGACTGGGCGGCGAGGGGGGTGACCGGGAGGAGCAGGAGCGCGGCGATCACAGCGAATGACTTCATGGACACCCCCGGGCCCTCGCGGAAGTCAGGTGCGACGTTGCTAGTTGCCGCCCATGCCAACCGTGAACGGCTTGAGCATGCCCTTCTGATCGGGATTGGTTACCTCGGAGATCCAGGCGTAGCGACCCGGCTCGAGCGTCACAGTGAAATACTCAGTGTTTCCCGCGGCCATGTCGTCGGCGCCACCCAGGAACTCCACAGGCGCCGGCGTCTGGAGCCCGTTCGGCTGCGACCAGTCCATCCACTTGGCCAGGCCGTCGAGGTCGGTACTGTCGGTCAGTCGCGCGAGATGCAGATCGTGCCCGACGAAATTCTCGTGGACGATCTGGTCCTCGAAGTAAACCGCGATGGTCTGCTGGCCGACTACCGGATCGCCGGCCACCTCGATTCCACGTGCCGCCGAGAGTGTGACCCGCACGGTGGCACTCGGCTCCGCCAGATCGGAGACCATGTCCGTCACGATCAGCTCACGAACCATCCCGTACGCTGCAGGATCCGGATTGTAGGAGTGAAAGACGCCCGCCGTCTTGACATAGCATTCGATCAGGTACCTCCCGGGCGTGAGGCGCACCGTGGTCTGGGAGGTGTAACCTGGGGAGGTCAGTCCGGGGCCGCCCGAGAAGACGATGTTCCCGAACCACTCCGGCAATGTGCCGAATGCCGAGAGCGCGGCATCGACCTGTCCAGCACTCAGCAACCGAAGGCCTTCCTGGAAGACCGGCGCGACCGCCTCCTGCTGCTCCTTGATGGTGATGCCCTCCGGCAATCGTTCGAGAATGGCGAAGTGGATCATCTCTGACTCATTCGCGAACCGGAAGGTGGTCCACCCCGAAGGAATGGAGTCGGGCGCCTCGAAGGTGAGGCCGCGGGCCACGATGTTCACGACGTTCGGTGTATCCTCAGTGCTGGCGGCCCCTCGGTCGGACGGTGCGCAGGCGGTAGCGATCACGAGGAGAAGATGGCCGGGTGTCCAGCGAGGCATGGGTCGATCCTTTCGCGGGTAACTGAGCGGGAGTGGGCTGGTAACATTTAGCGCCAAATCAGCCCAAGGTCAACCGAGGTGCGGGCGCCGCAGTTGCGGACCCCTCAAGATGGTGCGACAATTTGTGACGGACTCCCCCCTGCCAAGGGTCACCATGGACGTACGCCTGAGCCGGGAGATGCGGCTCATCGATATTACGATGATTGGGGTCGGCGCCATGATTGGTGCCGGCATCTTCGTGCTGACCGGCATCGCCGCCGGTGTTGCCGGGCCCGCCCTCCTGCTGGTGTTTCTCCTCAACGGCATCGTCGCCCTGCTCACCGCCATGGCCTACGCCGAGCTGGGCGGTGCGGTGCACGGGGCCGGCGGCGGCTACCTCTACGTCAAGGCCTCCCTTCCCGACCCCAGCGGCTTTCTGGCCGGCCTGATGAGCTGGTTCGCCCATGCGGTCGCCTGTTCACTCTATGCCCTCGGTTTCGGTGCCTACCTCAAGGAGGTGCTCAGTTTCGCGGGCGTGCGCGACATCGTCACCCCCCTTGTTCCCTTCGAGGTGTGGGTGGCGGCGATCGCCTGCACGGTGTTCGCCTATATCAACTACCGGGGCGCGTCGGAAACGGGTAAGGCCGGCAATATCGTCACGATCGGGAAAGTGGCCATCATCGGGGTGTTCATCGCCGCGGGCCTCTGGGCAATGGCCCACCGCCCCGGCTGGCAGGGTGCGTTCACGCCGTTCATGACCAGTGGCTGGGGCGGCGTCCTCGGCGCCATGGGCCTGACTTTCATTGCGTTCGAAGGCTACGAAATCATCGCCCAAACCAGCGAAGAGGTGGAGAACCCCAAGCGGAATGTCCCGCGCGCGGTCTTCCTGTCCATCCTGATCGTCATTCCCATCTACCTGTTGGTGGCACTGGTCTCGATCGGTGCTGTGGTACCGCCCCCCGGCATGGCCATCACCGACTACCTCGGCCAGGCCAAGGAAATCGCGCTGGTGAGCGCCGCCGACCAGTTCATGGTTGGGGGCGGCATCATGATCCTGGTGGGCGGCCTCCTGTCCACCATCTCGGCCCTGAACGCCACCATTTACTCGTCGTCCCGCGTCGCATTCGCGATGGCGCGCGACGGCAGCCTGCCGGAAGCGCTCGCCAAGGTCCATCCAGTGCGCGGCACGCCGCATTGGGCAGTGGCCGTATCAGCGGTGCTGATCATCCTGATGGCGATCGCGCTGCCCATCGAGGAAGTGGCCGCCGCTGCCGGCATGACGTTCCTGTTCCTGTTCGGCGGCGTCAACATTGCGCTCATTCGGCTGCGCAAGCTACGCCCAGACCTTGACCGCGGCTTCAGGGTCCCCTGGGTCCCGTTCACACCGATCGTCGCAATCACGGCGATGCTGCTCATCGCGGCCTTCATGCTGATCGACTATCCGCTCGCCTGGTTGGCGTCGGGCGGGTGGATCCTTGCCGGTGGCCTCTATTACTACGGATACGGCCGGAAGCGGGAGGCTCTCTTCATCGAGCGGGTGCGGTGGATGGAGCGGCTCGAGCGCCGAGACTATCGCGTGTTGGTTGCGCTCGGGAATCCGACGAAGGCCCGCCACCTCATCGATGTCGCCGCGCCCATCGCGAAGATTCACGAGGGATCCCTCGTGCTGGTCACGGTGGTGGAGGTTCCGGAGGGGGAACCGCTCGCGGTGGGCCGGGCGCACATGGAGCCCGCCAAACGGCTCCTGGAAATGGCGTTGCGGTACGCGGCCGATCGAGAGGTGGCGGCCACCACAGTACTGAAAATCTCGCACCGGATCAGCGGTGGCATCACGGAGACTGCCCGGGAGGAAGGGTGCAACTTCCTCCTTCTCGGCCAGCCGGTCGGTCACTCCTTCCTGGAACGGGTCGTGGCGTCCATCGTGGACCGGGTGCTCCTGCGAGCTCCCTGTCACGTCGGCATCCTCTACGGGGCCGTCGACCCCGCCTCGATCCAACGAGTGCTTCTGCCGGTGACGGCGGGGACCAACTCCCGCCTGGCGGCGGAACTCGCCGGCGCCTTCCGCGACGGCTTCAACGCTCCAATCCACGCCGTCACCGTCGTGGAACGAGGAACCAAGCGGCCCGCCGCGGAGGCGATGGTCGCGGCCGCTCGCGAGACGGCGGTGGCCGGCGGCCTGCCGGCGGAAGTACAGGTGCTGCATCGCCGTGACACGGCGCACGGCTTGGCGGCGGCGGTCTCGCCCAGCGATTTCGTCATCATCGGGGGGCCGAGCGCGGGCCCGACCCTCCCCCTCTTTGGCGATACCGTTCCGACAACCATCGCCAAGCGGGGCGCGAGCCCGGTCCTGGTGGTGCGGGCGGTTGAGCCCAGGCGCGCCGGCCGGTTCGAGCGCGCATTCTTCGGACGAAGGTAGGAGACGCCATGCAGACGGCTCAAGGGCCCCTCGCGGAACTGAGTACCCGCTTCACCAACTACCTCCCGACGCTGGCGGCCGGCCTTGTGGTCGTGGTGGTCGGCCTCGTGGTTGGCTGGCTGGCCAAGCGCACAATCATCGCCTTCCTCATATGGACCCGACTCGATCGCCTCGGCGGACCCACGAGCTGGCGATCGGCGTTGGCCAAGGCGGATGTACGGGCGGCACTCTACGAGGGGATCGGGAGCATCGTCTGGGCAGTGGTCGCACTCATCTTCCTCGACAACGCCCTGCAAATCTGGGGGCTTACCGTCCTGGCATCTGTGGCAGACCGGATCATCGCCTACCTGCCGAGCATGGCGGTGGCGGGGGTGATCGTCGGCATCGGGCTCCTGATCGCGACCTCCGTGGGCGAGGGAGTGGAAGACGCCCTCGCGGAGGCCGGACTGGCCAGCCCCCGCCTTCTGGGGAGCATCGCGAAGTCAGCCGTGCTCGCTATCGTGGCCGCGCTGGCGATTTGGGAGCTCAACTTCGCGCGCCAGATCGTCATGGGCGCCTTCCTGATTGGGTTCGGGTCGATCGGGGTGGCGTTTGCCCTGGCGGTGGGGATGGGGTCGTCCCAGGCCATTCGGGAGGCGTGGCAGCAGATGTTCGAGAAGCAACGGAACCAGAAGAAGGAGGAGTGACGTGGCGAGCGCAGTAGATGGATGACGACCACCTGCCCCACCTGAAGGAGCGTCTGGCCACCACCCTCGGTGCCCGCCTTGAACTTGGTGAACTCCTCGGTGTCGGCGGCTTTGCGGCCGTCTTTCGTGCGCGAGACCCCCTGCTCAATCGAGACGTTGCCATCAAGGCGCTGGACCCGAAGCTGGTTCTCGACGACGCCGCAGCGGACCGACTCCTCGACGAGGCGCGCCTCGTCG
>SPDF01000135.1 GCA_004525055.1 Gemmatimonadales bacterium
ACTATGGGTTGATGGGGCCCAGCCCCGCCGTGGTCATGCGCGACGCCAACGGTACGGTGAGCGGTCAGGTGCTCGTCTGGTACCGCCGGTATGATCCGATCGAGGCCGGTGGAAACCCCGCGGCTGACAGCGCCGCGCAGTGGGGCCGGATGCAGTCGGCGATGGCCGCCGATCGGGCCAAGTTCGACAGCACCTACGGCTGTACGTCGTGGGCCAAGGGCGACCAGGAGGGGAAGGCGTGGGTCTGCCGGGTCCCGGAGCAGCGCGGCCCCGTGAACTGGGCCGCTCAGTTGGCGCGCGTCGACTCGCTCGCCATGGCCAGCCGAGCGGTGGAACAGGCCGGCGGTCGGCGTGGCGACCCCGTCGCACCGCCGCCGCCACAGAACCCCGGTGTCACTCCCATGCGGCGGCGGGACGGGGCCTGCATGGACGGCGGCTCCTGGTACATCCAGACCCGCGACACGCGGGGTGCCAAGGTCATCGTCTCGCCACAGCCCGGCGGTGGATGTCCGCAACCCGATGGGCCTGCCAAGGTGTACGACCAGGCCGGGTGGCAGATGCTGAAGGAGTTCATTGCGGCGGTGAGGTGAAGGCGTTTCGGCGGGGAAGCGGGGAAGCGGGGAAGGTGGTTCTGCTCCTCGCCTTGCTGCTGGGGACCGGTTGCTCTGCCGACCACAAGACCAGTACGGGTCGAACCCAGCGAGAGGCTGACAGCGTGATCGGTCAGTCGAACATCCCCGGCGCGTCGGGGGTCAAGAATGCGATGGACAGCCAGGATAGTGCGCGGGCGCGCGCCGCGGCGCTCGATACCGTCGGAACCGGCGAATAATCACCTCCGTTTAAGGATTCCGCGCTTCCGGCGCTTGTTTGATCATGACGGATTCCGCACGGATTCCGCGCAATGGTAGGCGTTACCCTCTTCCTCCGGAGGACGCCGTCATGCATCGCATTCAAATCCTGCTGATCACCTTCCTGCTCGCCCCGCTCTCCCTTCACGCACAGCAGTCGGTGCAGCCGTCGACCGCCAAGCTCTCGGCGACGACCTTCCCCGTCCTGCTCGCCACCTTCCTCGCCGATTCCGGCGTGGCGACGCGCGGCCTTTCCTGGGGCGTCGCGGGGAACATCCCAGTGAAGTGGACCACGACCAAGCCCACCAAGCCCACGTGGGACGTTGGCCCTGGGATCAACCTCCAACATGAGGGGCAGGTCCGGGTCGAGGTGGCTGACACGACCATCCTCGACATGACGCTGGTCGTGTACGGGAACAGCGCCGGCATTCAGCGGGTCGGCGTATCGTGGGACATGAACGAATTGCCCGGCGAGCGGGCCGAGGGACTGCTGACGTCGGCGGGATGGCTTCTGAAGCCCCTGAAGTGCACCCGTGCGGCGGAGGGCTACAGCTTCGGCAACCTCCTCTTCGCGGCGAAGGCGCCGGGCAAGACCGGCTCCGGCCTCCTCGAGAACTGGAACTGTGCGCATGACGGCTGCACCGCCACGATGACCATCTACTACCGCAAGGCGGATGTGCCGCAGATCGACTGTGTGGGGACGTGACGCGGGCCGCGCTGCTGTATTGCGTAGCACTCTCAACCGCCTGCGCTGCGCCGGATTCCACCGATCCGCCTGGCCCGGCACTGCTGTTTGCACAGGATCGCGGGGGACTCTCGGCCGCTGAACGAGAGCTGATCTTCAAATCACTCTGGCTCGCGGTGGACTCGACGGGCACGGGCTTCGTCGATCAATCCTGCGGACAACCCGCCGATGCGGTCGTGACCTTCTCCGACTTGAATCACGACGGCCAGAAGGAAGTCCTCGTCATCTTCGGCAATACGTGCACCTCCGGCATGGCCGGAAGTTCAGCGCTGCTGTTCATCAAGGATTCCGCCGGTACCTATCAGCCCAACCTCGGGTTTCCCGCCGCCTCCGCCGACCCGCAGCCCACCTCCGATCTCGGCTACCCCGACCTCCTCATCGGCGGGCCCGGCTTCTGCTTCCCGACTTGGAGATGGAACGGCACGACCTACGAGTACCTGAAGAACGAGCCGCAGAGCCCGGGCGGCTGCGACAACAGGTAGGCGGGGCCGGGGGACACGCAATTCCTGTCATTGCGATGCCACGTAGTGGCCGAAGCAATCTCGATTGCTTCGTCGGCCCCTGCCGGGTCCTCCTCGCAATGACAGCAGGCTCGTGCACCGACCTTCGGCCCTACTGCCCCGTATCCGCCAACTCCGCCTTGAATTTCGCCGCCTTTTCCGGCTGCCCCAGCGTGTCGTAGATCGCGGCGAGGTCGATGCGCGCCGCCCGCAGGAATCCATTGCCCGGCGCCGCCGTCGGCACCAGGATGTCGTAGCCTGCCAGTGTCTCCGGCTCCGCCTCACGGAACCGTCGTTGCCGGAGCAGCGCTCTCCCCAGTTTGATATGTGCGATGGCGGTCGTCGGATGCTCAGGCGGCAGCGTCGCTCCGTACATCGCGATCGCTTCCCGGAATAGTGGTTCCGCTTCGGCATACTGCCGGTTGCCGGTGTACGCGCTCGCCGTGTTCGACAGCGCGATGCCGATCAGGTAGTGCTTGCCTCCGTAGGCTGACCGGTAGATCTCCACCATCTGGGTGAAGTAGGCGATCGCCTCGTCGTACCGGTCTTCCCCCACCGCGATGTTCCCCAATTCGTTGATGGTCGAGGCCACCACCGGGTGCATCGGCCCATAGACCCGCTCGCGGATCGCGAGCGCCTCCTGCAGCAGCGAGTCGGCTTCCGCGTTGCGCTTCTGGTACACCAGCGCGCGGGCCAGCAGGGTGAGCCCCGCCGCGGTCTTCGGGTGTTCGTTGCCGTACCACGCCCGGGTGATCTCGAGCGCCTGGCGGTCGTACGCCTCTGCCGCGGGGTAATCCCCCCGCTCCAGCTGTGTGGCGCCGAGGTTGATGAGGTCCTCCGCCACCATCGGGTGGCGGTCCCCGTAGAGCCGCCGGCTCATCGCGAGTACAAGTGTATTCAGCGAGTCCGCGGTGTCGTAGTGGCCGGCGTAGAAGTGGGTACTGGCCAACTGACTCATGTTGCCCGCCAGCTCGGGTGAGTCGCCCACCGCGGCGATCCCCACCAATTCCTCCTGCACCGCGATGGCCTCGTCGTACGCGCCGCGATCCTGCAGCACCTGTCCCAGCGCCGAGAGGGCCCGGCCCACCGCCGGATGGTCGGAGGGCAGCGCCTGACGGTCGAGCGCCAATCCTTCCCGGATCAACGTCTCGCCCTCCTCGTACCGGGCCTGTTCCCCCCGGAGCTCTCCCAGTGCCACGTACGCCTCCGCGACGTCCGGGTGTGACGGGCCGAGCAGGGCGCGCCGTCGCTCGAGTGACAGGGTGAGCAGTGAGTCGGCGCGCGGCAGGTTGCCCAGTTGCCGGGAGATGGTGCCGAGGGTCTGATAGAGTTCCGCCTGGACTGCCGGCTCGCCGTCGAGGTTGCGCGCCTCCTTGATGCCACGGTCCACCAGCGTGACGACGCGCAGGCTGTCGGCCGGCCCGACCGCTTCGTCGCCCCCCTGGAACAGCGCCACCATGTACTGCTGAATCCGCTGGGTGCGCGCCGCCTCCGCCACCGCCAGGTTGCGGGCCCGCGTGAGCCGTACGGTGTAGAACACGACCGTGCCGAGGAGCAGGACCAGGACCGCCGCCGCCGCGGTGACGGCGCCGCGGTTACGCCGGACGAACTTCCCCATCCGATATCGCATCGAGTCGGGGCGGGCCTCGAGCGGCTCCCCTTCGAGGTAGTGCTCGATGTCCCGGATCAGCGCCTCGACCGTCTGATAGCGCCGCGCCGACTCCTTGTGCATAGCGGTCAGGCAGAGCATGTCGAGGTCGCTCCAGGAGGTATGCGCCCGCGAACGTCCCTGGGGCCGGACCACTGACGCGGTCGCCGGGCGCCGCACCACCGCCGACGGCCTGTCGGGATTCCGCTCCACGACGATCGAGAGCGCCTCGGCGGGCGTCTTGTTGGCCAGGTCGTGGGGTGGCTGGCCCGTCAGGAGCTCATAGAGAATGACGCCGAGGGAGTACACGTCGGACTGAATCCCCACCCGCGCGCCGAGAATCTGTTCCGGTGCCGCGTAGGCCGGCGTCATCATCCGGAGCCCGGTCCGGGTCTGGTCCACGGTGCCTTCCGCTTCCTCCAGGTGCTTCGCGATCCCGAAATCGAGCAGCTTCACCGTGCCGTCGGCGGTGACCAGGATGTTCGATGGCTTGAGGTCGCGGTGGATGACGGCCTGTCCGTGTGCGTGCTGCACCGCTTCGCAGACGGCGCGGAAGAGCTCGAGCCGCCCTTCGATCGTGGTGGCGTGGGTGCGGCAGTATTCGGTGAGGGGGACGCCCTCCACGTACTCCATGACGAACCATGGCGTTCCGTCGGGGAGGGTGTCGGCGTCGTGCAACTGCGCAATGGAGGGATGGTGGAGCTGGGCGAGGGTGCGCTGCTCGGCCGCGAACCGTTCCCGCCGGGCGGGGGACAGCCACGCATCGCGCAGGATCTTGATGGCCGCCACACTGCCAAGGTCGCTGCGACGGGCGAGGTACACGACGCCCATGCCTCCTTCGCCCAGCAGCCTGGTGATGCGGTACGGCCCAAAATCGGTGAGAGGGAGCTCGGCGGTGTCGACCTAGAAGACCCGCGCCGCGACTTGGGCCAGGTCGCCGTCCAGAGGGGAGGCGCCGGCCGAATCTGCCTCCAGCATGCGGGACACCTCGTCCGCCAGCGCCTGGTCGTCCCCGGCCGCCCCGGCGAGGAATTGTCGCCGCTCCTCCGGTCGCCGGTCGAGTGCCTCGTGGAACAGCCGCTGGATCAACGCCCAGCGCTCGGCGTCCATGCTCATGCCGTGCGGCCGAGCTCCGCCCCGAGCCACGCCCTGGCGGCGCGCCAGTCGCGCAGGACCGTGGCCTCCGACACCTTGAGCAGGGCCGCCGTCTCCGCCGCATCGAGCCCGCCGAAGAAGCGGCACTCGATCATCATCGCCTGGCGGGGGCTGAGGCGTGCGAGCTTCTCGAGGGCCTCATCGAGGTGGAGGACGTCGTCGGCGTCCGCCGGTGCGGCGCCGAGAGCCTCGTCGAAGGTCACCAGGGCCCTGCCGTCGCCCCGCTTCTGCGCGTTCCGCTTCCGGGCGGCCTCCACCAGCACCTGTCGCATGGCGCGCGCGGCGATCCGGGTGAAGTGGAGCCGGGAGAGGGGGGACTGGGGCGGTGAGGCGGTCAGCTTGATCCACGCCTCGTTGACCAGCGCGGTCGGGCTCAGGGTGAGCCCGGGATCGTCGCGGCCGACGCTTGACGCCAGCCGGCGGAGTTCCTGGTAGGTGGCGGTGAAGAGCCGGTCCAGCCCCTCCCGGTCTCCGGGGAGCAGCACCAGTTCGTCCCCGCCCGATTCCAGCACCGCGGGGGGATCGCGATGGGGCATGACGGTTTTTCCTGACGCTCTGCGCAAGGG
>SPDF01000235.1 GCA_004525055.1 Gemmatimonadales bacterium
CCCGTGGCCTCCACCGGTTCCTCGAGTGCCAGTCCGGTGGTGTCCTCGAAGACCTGCACCGTGGCGGTCTCACCCTGGACGCGAATCACTTCACCGAGCAGGCGTCGATGTCCGACCCGGACGATTTCGTAGAGCGCGGCCTGCGGCAGCGGAGCCGCTTCGACCAGCGCGCCGGCGGCGCGAATGACGCGCGCGCCCGTCACCGGAGCCTCACCCGATATCCAATGGCACGGCGAAGGAGTTCCACCACCTGTTCCTCGGCGGAAACGGCGACCCGCCAGGCTGGCCCGGGAAAGGGGATGACAACGGGCTGCGCCACCCGATTCACGACCGCTCGCAGTTCCGGGGCGAGACTCTCGTAGAGCGAGCTCTCGAGCAGGACGATTCCAAGCTCGGGGCGCTGCAGCATGGCGCGGAGGGTGGCATCGGCCACGCTCTCCTCGTCGGCGATGTCGGCAACCAGCCCGGCGAGCGCAAAACCGGCGGCCGTGGCCGGTCGGCAGAGAACACGGACGCTGTGGGTCATGTGGCCTCCGGCATCACCGAGGCGAGCGTCGGCGTCGGCGCGCCGAGCGCAATGCCCCAAGCGATGGCACGGAGGGCGCGCGCCTCGGCACGGATGCGCTCGAGGACGGCGAGCACCACCGCCGGTCCCAGCGGATCGGGCCGCGCCAACCCTCGCAACCACACCACCCGGGCCGCGGCAATCCGCGCTTCGAGCGAGGGCCACTCCACCGGCTCCTGCGTCAGGGCGGCGCCAATCGCCGTTCCCGCGAAGTGCCTGCGCAGTTCCGCCGTCAGGCGCTCCGCGTCGCGTTCCGCCCTGAGTCGGGTGAACGCATCTCGCGTCAGCACGACGCCACCCGGCAGGTACTCGTGCTCCATCGTCTCCCCGGCCGTCGGCGGGGCTGCCAACAGAAGGGTCCAGAGATTTTCCTGGTCCACCAACTCGGCCGCGAAGCGTCGAACGACCGAGCCGCCGGCGCGCGCGGCACGAACGGCCCGCTCGCTGAACAGCCGGGCCAGCGCCCAATCGAAGTCGCGAAGACTCGGCGGAGGCGACCGCGCGGCGAGTTGTTCGAGCACGCGCCCCGCTGGATGCCCACACCGCACGAGCTCCCGCGCCAGGTCGGCCACGGTGGTGGTGCGCGCCAACCGATCGAGCACTCGGTGTGGTAGCGCGGGCGTTGGCATTACGGCTCGCAGGCGGGTGCCGGGAGATGCACCCTGCGCCACCCCCCGGAGCAGCGTGCGCAGGGTTCTGCGTTCCTCGTCCTCCATGACCACCGCCAACACCGCCCGCCGGTCGGCGAGCCACCGGCCGAGGAGGTTGAAGCGGTTGGCCGCGACGAGTGTCACGGCGCGATCGAATGCTGTGGGGTCGACGAACGCCCCAGCCCCCGAGTCGAGCGGATAGTCGAGTAAGGACACCCGGCCGAGAAACGCCGGCCAGTCGGACGCGGCGGCGAGTGCCGCCAAGGCGTTGCGACTGAGCAGGTGCGTGGCGAGGCCGCGCGCGCGGGCATTCACGTCGTCCCAGCGCATCGTCAACGCTCCTCGATCCTGACAGAGAGGTCGATGGCGAGATCGGCGCGCCGTCGAGCCAGGATCGCCACCAGCGTGTTGTCCACCGTCACGTGGCCACTCGCCGAGCGTCCGGTAACGCCCGCCGCCACGTCAGCTGCCTCGACCCTCACGCCTGGCAACTCGCGCACAGCCGCGGCGGTAGCTGACGCTGCGTCGGCAGGACTCAGCAGGATCGCAAGCTCTCCTTCCAGGTACCGCGCCGCATCGAGTGCGAGTGCGCCGACACTCGCGGCGTAGTCGGCAATCGCCATCTTCTCCAGCAGCGCGGCGCCCGCCTCAAAGACCCGGTCGAGCACGTCGCCTCGCACCTGGAGGAACTGCTCCCTCGCCTGGGCTCGCGCGGCCGCGACCTGCTGCTCGCCGACGGCTCGTCGCTGCTCGGCGACCCGGTCGAGGTGGAGGGCGCGCTTCCGCGCCGTATCGGCTACGGCCCGCGCGATGATGTCGGCGGCGCGCTCCTCGGCCACTTCCCGGAGCCTCGCCGCTTCGCGCTGCGCATCTTCCTCGAGGTGCAGCAGGAGGGCGTCGATGCTCATGCGTTCAACCGCCGGCGCGCAGCATGATCAGGACCGCCACCACAAACCCGAGGATGGCCATCGTCTCCGGAATGGCCACGAGCAGGATGGCCGTGGTGCTGAGTTCAGGCTTTTCCGCCAGGCTCGCGGAGATCGCCGGCCCGATGCGCGACTGCGCCCAACCGGTGGCCAGGGCCGGGATACTGACAGCCAGCGCGGCGCTGAGGGGAATCAGGAACGCTTCCATGCGACCTCCGTGGGTTCAGCCGGCGTTCCCGCTGGGACGCCAGTGCGAGAATGGGCGATACGCATGCCCGCCCGGACTGTGGAACTTTCCAAAGAATTCGACATAATGCAGCCGTAACCCGTGAATCGTCGGGGCAAAGATGCCGAGCGCGAAATTGACCAGGTGAAACAGCAGTGCGAAGAGCACCCCCACCAACACACTGCCGACACTGCCGGCCAGCTCGTTGGCAACAACCGCCATCATCACGGACGCGGTACCCAGGGCCATGATGCGGGCGTACGACAGGATATTGCTCAGTGTGGAGAGGAACTCGATCGGCGCGATGATCCCCTCAGCCAGGACGAGAACGGGGAAGAGCACGAGCAGGCCGATGACCGCCGGGGTCAGGAAGCCGTGCGGTAAGACCTCGAGCGCGGCCAGCAGCACCACGACGATCAGGAGCACCATCACGAGTGAGGCGCCTTTCCCGACCGCCTGTCGCGGGTGGCCGCGCGAGGCGTTGTACACGCCGAGCGCCAGGCCGAGGACGATGTGGACGGCTCCGATGGCGATGGCGAGGCCGAGGAACGCGAGCAGCGAGTGTTCGCGGTCGAGCAGGAGGGGACGCATGCCGAACCACCGGGCGCCCAGATCGCCGAAGAACTCGCCGAACGCGATGCCAAACGCCACGGCAAAGGCGGCTCCTGCTCCAAGCACCTCGGCCACCGCGCGGCGGGTGCTGCCGGGCGCGCCGCCTCGCCGGAGCCAGAGTGCGACGAGGGCCAGCACGAGGCCATACCCGACATCGCCCATGATCAACCCGAAGAACATCGGGAAGAAAACGGCCACAAACGGTGTCGGGTCAATCGTGCCGTAGGCAGGGAGCGGCACCATCCGGGTAATCGCCTCGAAGGGACGGAAGAGGCGCGGGTTCTGGAGGACGACCGGCGCCGATTCCCCCTCCCAGTCCTCGCGCGCCACCGCCTCGACCACGACCTGACCGCCGAACCGCGCGCCGAGCGCGTGCGTCAATCGCCCAAATCCGGCGGCGGGAATCCACCCCTCCGCCACGAAACTGCGCGGCGTCGCAGCGACCTTCTCCCGCGCGGCGATCCCGAGCAGCCGGTCCTCGACGGCGGCGCGTGCGCCACCCAACTGAGGGCCGAGGTCCATCGAGAGCACGCGCCGCTCCCGGTCGAGCGTATCCAGTTCGGTGTCCAGGGCGTCGCGGCGGGCGATCAGCGTCGGGCCCAGTTGCCCCAGTGTCTTGCCCCCG
>SPDF01000222.1 GCA_004525055.1 Gemmatimonadales bacterium
ATCCACATCCTCCGGCAGGGGTATGCCACCGGAGTGCTCAAGCCCGGCGCGCTCATCGTCGAGGCGACCAGCGGCAACACGGGGATTGCCTTCGCGTCGATCGGACGGGCCCTCGGCCACCCCGTTACGATCTTCATGCCCGCGTGGATGAGCAGGGAACGCATCGATCTCATCCGGAGCCTAGGGGCGAGCATCGTACTGGTGAGCCGCGACGAGGGGGGATTCCTCGGCAGCATCGCCCTGGCCGAGGAAATGGCCCGCACGACCCCCGACGCCTTCCTGCCGAGGCAGTTCTCGAACCGTGACAACTCAGAGGCACACTATCAGACAACGGGCCCGGAGATTCTGGGACAATTGGCGGCCCAGGGGCTGGTGCCGAATGCGTTCGTGGCCGGGGTCGGCACCGGCGGGACGATCATGGGCGCCGGCAGCTACCTCAGGGAGCAGGTACCCGGCATCAAATTGCACCCGGTCGAGCCGTCCAACTCGCCGACCATGTCCACCGGGCACAAGGTCGGACAGCATCGCATCCAGGGGATCTCGGACGAGTTCATTCCCGCCATCGTCGAGCTGGACAAGCTCGATGACATCCTTGCCGTAGACGACGGCGACGCCATCCTGATGGCGCAGAAGCTTGCGACGGGGATGGGCCTCGGTGTGGGCATCTCGTCTGGCGCCAACTTCCTCGCCGCCGTGCGGGCCCAGGATTCCCTCGGTGGCGAGGCGGTCGTGGCCACGGTATTCGCCGACGACAACAAGAAGTACCTGAGTACCGACCTGCTCCGGGAGGAGCCGGTGCGCGACGGATTCCTTTCGCCGGAAGTCACGCTTCGTGGACTTTCCGCGCTTCGTCGCACGTGCCAGACCTGCCACTATCCCGACCCTGCACCGGTGGGTTGGGAAGCGTTCGGTTCCCGGTAAGCGCCGCCACGGTGACCACCGCGCAACCCGATCTCCCTCACGGCGGAAAGGGCCCTCTCGTCCTCGTGGGCCGGGCAGCGCTACGCCTGATGGGGTGGCGCATGGTCGGAGCGCTTCCGCCGCTGTCATGTTACATCCTTGTCGTGGCGCCCCACACGTCGAACTGGGATTTCTTCGTTGGTCTTGCCGCCAAGTTCGCGCTCGGCCTCCGCGCCCAGTGGTTGGGGAAGCACACCATCTTCCGCGGACCAATCGGGTGGATGCTCCGTGCGGTTGGTGGAATTCCGGTCGACCGCTCCCGCCCCGACGGCGTGATCGAGGGAGTCCTGGAGGGAATGCAGGGCGCCCCGACTTTTGTGCTCGCCCTCGCCCCCGAAGGCACTCGCAAGTACATCGATCATTGGAAGACCGGGTTCTACCGCATCGCGGTCGCGGCCCAGGTGCCGGTCGTGCCGGTCACCTTCGACTGGTCCACCCGCACGATCGGCCTGACGGAACCGCCGTTCACCGTCACCGGTGATGCGTCGGCGGACATCGCGCATTTGCGGTCCCTGTATCGAAAGAACATGGCGCGCCGTCCGGAGTACTTCGCGGATGTGCGCGATCCCCCGGTGATCCCCTCCCAATGAACAGGACCCGCCGTGACAGCTGGGGCTGAGGCACCCCCCGGAAAGGGACTCCTCCGGGTCCTTGGGCTGGCCTTCGGCCTGGCAGTGGCCATCGGCGCCGTGGTCGGTGGCGGAATTCTCCGCACCCCCGGCGAAGTGGCGGCATTGCTCCCCACGCCGGTCCTCTTCTTCGGTGCGTGGCTGGCTGGCGCGGCATTCGCGTTTCTCGGTGCCACGGCGTACGCAGAGCATGGCGCGATGGACCCCGGGGCCGGCGGCGTGTATCCCTGGGCCCGGCGCGCCTTCGGCGACTATCCCGCGTTTCTCGTGGGGTACAACGACTGGCTGCAGCAGTGCGCCTCGATCGCCGCGTTGGGGCTGCTGATCGGGGAATACTCCGGGGCAGTCATCCCGTCGCTCGAGGGGCGCTCCTTGTTCGTCGCGTCGGCCATTCTCCTCGCCTTCGTCGTCTCGCAGTGGCAGGGCATCAAGACGGGGGCGGGGATCCAGCTCGTCACGACGGCGTTGAAGGCAGTCGCGCTCGTGCTGCTTGTCGGGGCGATCTTCTTCCTTCCAGCCGCCGCTCCAACGATGTCCGCTCCCCGGTCAGATCTCCCGATCCTCGCCGCGATCATCCTGGCCATGCAGGGGGTGATCTTCACCTTCGACGGCTACTACTACCCGATCTACTCCGGCGAGGAGTTCAAGAACCCGGGACGCGAGATCCCACGGGCCATCTTTGTCGGGCTCGGCCTCATTACCGCCCTCTACGTGCTCCTCAACGTGGCGTTCGTCCGATTGCTCTCGCTGCCGGGCATGGCAGGCGACCCCTTCGTGATGGCCACGGCCGCGGAGCGGTTGCTTGGTCCCGCTGGTGACACCGTCTTGCGGGGGCTGATGATCGTGTCGATTCTTGGCACCATCAACACCCAGTTCCTCGCCTCGAGCCGCATCGTCTTCTCCCTCAGCCGAGACCGGCTCTTTCCCGTGCACGCGGTGAAGGTGAACGCGGGGGGGACACCGACCACCGCCTTGCTGCTCTCCACTGGCGTGGCCTTCTTCTTCCTCCTGTCAGGGACGTTCAACGCCGTGATCGCCACGCTCTCGGTGTTCATCGTGCTGAACTACCTCATCTGCTTCCTGGCCCTCTTTCGCCTGCGCCGGACGGAGCCGACTCGCCCCCGCCCGTATCGGGCATGGGGGTATCCCTGGACGACGGGGCTCGCGGTCGCCATGGCCGTCGTCTTCCTGGTCGGGGTGGTCTGGAGCGACCCGAGGCACGCGCTCCTTGGGCTCGGCGTGCTGGCCCTGTCGGTGCCGACGTTCTGGTTGCTCCGGAGGTTCGTGCACCCTGTGGCGGGGGCCTGACCCCCATGCCCACATGGGCGAACTGGTTGCATCGGGCCAACATGTACCTGAGTACTGACCTCTTCGGTGGTCCGCGGGTGTTGAAGCTGGCGTGGGTCATCAACGCACAGAAGCTGGGGTCGCTCCCGTTCGTGCTCTTCCTGATGTGGTGGTACGGCGACTGGTCACCGGTGGCCTGGGTGTACCTGGCGCTGTATGGCAGTTACGGGGTCTGCTGGGTGCTGAAGGACATCGCCTTCCCGGACGCGAGCTGGCAGCGTCGGGTGACGTGGGGCGGGGGAGCCGCAGCCTTCCTGCTCGGGCTGGCCCCGTACTGGGTGTTGCCCTGGCTGCTGATGTCAGGGCGGGGACACCCACCGGAATCAGCCGGCGTCGTCGCCGGTGCCATCGTGCTGCACACGCTCGGACTCTTCCTGATGACCGCCGCGGATGCGCAAAAGACGTTCACGCTACGGATACGGCCGGGGCTGATCACCGATGGGATGTTCCGCCTCGTGCGGCACCCGAACTACCTCGGCGAAATGATGCTGTACGCCGCCTATGCGGTGCTGGTGGGCCACTGGGCAGCGTGGGCCATCCTCCTGATTGTCTGGGGCGTGGAGTTCGTGCCAAACCTGCTAGCTAAGGAGGCGTCAATGTCGCGGTATCCGGAATGGAACAGCTATCGAGCGCGCACCGGCGCACTTCTGCCGAGGGTATGGCGATGACGACGGAGCTGGCGACGCTGGGCGGAGGGTGCTTCTGGTGCCTCGAGGCGGTGTTCGAGCAATTGCGCGGCGTCGAGCGGGTGGTCTCCGGGTACGCCGGTGGGGTGGTGGACCATCCCACCTATGAGCAGGTGTGTGGGGGGAGGACCGGACATGCCGAGGTGGTGCAGAT
>SPDF01000340.1 GCA_004525055.1 Gemmatimonadales bacterium
CAGGTGGGCATGTCCCTCGGCCAGCAGCGCATCCCGCACTTGGGTGGCGAAGTACTCGGCGAGCATCTCCACCGTGGTGTTCTTGACTGGCACCAGTGCCACGTCGGACTTCGGGAAGACGAAGCGGCCCTTGCCGAAGTAGTCCACGATAACGGCGTCGTGCTCCTCGCGGAGCCCGATCTTTTCGTTCTCCGTGGGAAGGATGACCTTGTGGTCCACTGCCTCCACCATCGGCTTGATCAGCTGCTTCAACACCGCGAAATCCAGCACGAAAAGACACTCAGCGTCCACGGCTCCCTCAACCACCACCGCGAGGCGGTAGTTATGGCCGTGGAGCGACTCGCACTTGTGGCCACGAAAGGTGATGAAATGCGCCGAGGAGAAGGAGAGGTAGTCCTTGGCAACGGAAACCCGGTAGGAACGCACGTGCGGTAGTCCTGGTGTAGGGGAGCGGTCGGCCCAAAGGTAGGTCGCTGGCGTGCTCGAGTCGAGGGGAGCGTGCTCCGCGTCACATGCATTCCAGCGTGAGGCGGCTGAGCGTCCTCCAGCGCGGACACTCGCGGAATCGTGCGTTGACCGTAACTCGTGATGCGACAGTCATTTCCGGGATTGGCACGCACCTCGCTTTCTAAGTGGGCGACCCCAACAGGGAATCTCGGAGGTTCCATGTCTTCCAACATTCGTCGGCCCCTGGCCGTGTCGTTCTTCGGTTCTGCGTTCGTCTTGATCGCTCTCTCCAGCACTTCTACCCCCGCCGCCGCGCAGGTATCCGGCGTGGTCGTCATCAACAGTGGCCCCGTGCAGGGGCGCATCGCCGTGGGCGAGCCGGTCTTCGCGCCGCGTCCCGTCATCATTTACCAACCGGTCCGCGGGCGCCGCGTGGAAGTAGCCCGTTACGCCCCACAGGTCGTGTTTGTCGAGCGTAGCCGCGGCCGGCATGGCAAGTCGGCCCAGTGGTATCAGAGGCACGGGTACCGGCCGGTCACGCTCTTCTATTCGCAGGGCCGCTACTTCACGCAGGTGTATGCGGCGCGCGGATATCGCGGGGGTCCGCGATTCGTTGCCGTCACTGCGTGGGAGCGCCACGGGCGGTTTTACCTCGCTTCGGGCGGTGGCCGCGATCGGTACGGCTTCACCAGCAGCTACACGAATTCGTCCCACGGGTATGTGTACCAGGATGTCCGCCCGAACGGCGACGGCCGGGACTGGGACGATTAACCGGGGCCGCGAGGTCCCACTTCCCGCCTCCAGAGAGGCGTTCCAATAGATGCAGGACCAGGGGGCGGATGTCGGCGATGGTGTCGACGTCCGCCCTTCTGGCTGTCGGTTCGGAGATCAGGGAAGCGATTGGTGATCGCGGTGGACCATCATATGGGAGATTCATTTGGGAGCGCCTGTGGCTGTTACTTTCCGAAGTCAGCCGAAACGAGTTCTTTCACCTTGGGGAGATGTGATGACCCGTTCATATCGCGGTGGCGTCCTGGCGCTGGGCGCATCGCTTGCGGCCCTGCTTCCCTCGACTCTCCTCGCGCAGGCCAATCCCCTCCCCTCCTGGAACGATGGAGCCGCCAAGGCGGCCATCATCGAGTTCGTGGAAGCCACCACCACCAAGGGGTCCCCGGAGTTCGTGCCGGTGCCCGAGCGCATTGCCACCTTTGATAACGATGGGACCCTGTGGGTGGAGCAGCCGATGTACACCCAGTTGATGTACATCCTGGCTCAGGTGCCTGGGCTCGTGAACTCCAACCCCGCGCTCGCCGACGAGGAACCGTTCGAGACAATCCTCTCCGGGAACCGGGAAGCGATGGCGAAGCTCGGCACCGCGAACCTCCTGAAGCTGGTGATGGCCACGCTTGAGGGGGTAACGGTCGACGAGTTCCGGGCGAGCGTGGCGGCGTGGTTCGCCTCGGCGAAGGACCCCCGGTGGAAGCGGCCATATACCGACCTCGCCTATCAGCCGATGGTGGAGTTGTTGCACTACTTGAGGGCGAATGGATACCAGACGTACATCGTGACTGGTGGGGGGCAGGACTTCGTCCGCGTCATATCCGAGCGGGTCTACGGCATTCCGCCCGAGCAGGTGATGGGCAGCATGGGCTCCACCTCGTACGGGTACGACGCCAAGGGTGAGCCGATTCTCACCAAGGAACCGAAGATGCTGTTCATCGACGACGGCCCCGGGAAGCCGGAGGGGATTCACCTGCTGATTGGCCGGCGGCCGCACCTGGCGTTCGGAAATTCCGGTGGCGACAAGCAGATGCTGGAATACACCGCCGCGGGAAGTGGCGCGCGGTTGTCGCTCCTGCTCCTCCACGATGACGCCGAACGGGAGTACGCCTACGGCCCCGCGCGGGGACTGCCGGATTCGAAGATCGGCCACTTCACCGCGGACCTGGACCGCGAGGCCGCGTCCAAGGGATGGATCGTCGTCAGCATGAAGCAGGACTGGAAACGCATCTTCGCATTTGAATAGATGCGGCGCGGTTTCTCTGGACCCCCGCGTTCGCGGGGGTGACCGAATGGCCAGGTTCCGGCCCCGCTGTTCTGCCCGCCCCACTTATC
>SPDF01000363.1 GCA_004525055.1 Gemmatimonadales bacterium
CTTCCCCTGCGTGACAGGCCTGTTGAGCACGGTCGTGGCATCGAACGAGCGTGGACTCTACATGGGGGTGCAGCACACCTTCGGCGGGGTGAGTCGCGTGGCGTTCCCGATCCTGGCTGGATTCCTGATGGATCACGCCGGCGTCGGCGTCCCGTTCTGGCTCTCGGCGATTCTCGTGCTGGTGACGCTGCCGCTCACCGCAACGCTCTCCGGCTATGTGCTCGACAAGAACCGCACGACGGGCGATGCGCTCGCGTCGGCGATGGATGAGATTACGGGGGAGTATGCGGTGGTGCCGGACACGAAATAGCCGTCGGCCCGTTTGGGCGCGGCTGATGTCGCTGAAGCGACACGGGCTCCCCGATGGTTGGGGAGCCCGTTCTGTCATTGCGAGGCCACGGAGTGGCCGAAGCAATCTGGCTTGAGATTGCTTTGTCGGCCCCTGCGGGGCCTCCTCGCAATGACAATAGGCGTGCTGCTCACGGCGTCGGCGTGTATTGCGTTCCCGCCGGCAGGTTCTGCATGAGGTACCGGGTCAGCAACGAGTAGACATGCAGCGTCGTGCCCTGGCCCTCGCGGATGCCGTGGCTCCGGTTCGGGTACACCATGATGTCCACCGGCTTGTTTAGCCGCACCAGTTCGTTGATCATCCGCTCCGTGCCCTGGTAGTGCACGTTGTCGTCGCCGGAGCCGTGGACGATGAGCAGGTGTCCCTCCAGCCCCTTGGCCTGGTGGATGGCGGAGGCGGAATCGTACTTCTCGGCGTTGGGGCCGAGGAGCCCCATGTAGCGTTCCTGGTAAATGGTGTCGTAGAGCCGCTCGTCGGGTACGGGCGCCACGCTCATCCCCATCGAGTAGACCTCCGGGTACCGGAACATCGCCTGCAGCGTCGACGACCCGCCGCCGCTCCATCCCCAGATGCCGACCCGCGTCGAGTCCACGTACGGCCGGGTGCGGGCGAGCGCCTGCACCGCCTGTGCCTGCTGCATGCTGGAGAGGACGCCGATCTGTTCGTACACCGCCTTGCGCCAGGCGCGTCCCTTCGGCGCCGGCGTCCCCATGTTGTCCACGCTGGCCACGAGGTAGCCCTGGTCGGCGAGCGTCTGGTACCAGAGCCGGTTGTTGCCGCCCCAGGAATCCTGGACCGTCGCTCCCGCCGGCTCACCATAGACGTACATCAGTAGCGGGTACCGCTTGTTCGGATCAAAGTCCTTCGGCTTGATCATCCAGCCGTCGAGAGTGGAGCCATCGGTAATCTTCACCTGGAAGAACTCACCGGGCCTGGTAATCGCCTCCTTGGCCCGCGCCACGAGCTCGGTATTGGCGGCGAGGGTGCGCTCGATGGTGTGCTTCGGGAGGCTCACCAATTCGGTGGGGCCGGGCGTATCGAAGCTGGACCAGCTGTGGAACGCATACTTCGCGTCCGGCGAGATGGTGTACCGGTGGCCGCCGGTCTGGTCCATCGGGGTCAGGCGCTCCGCCTTTCCCTTGCCGTCGATCCGGGTGCGCCAGAGGTACCGCTGCGTGGCGTTGGTCGGTGAGGCGTAGTAGTAGAGCCAGCCCCCCTTGCTGTCCACGTTGGCCACGCTAATGACATCAAAGTTGCCCGGGGTGATGAGGCGCGCCGCACCGGTGGCGCGGGAGATGGCGTAGGCGTGCCGCCAGCCGTCACGCTCGCTCAGCCAGACGAACTCCTTGTCGCCCTTGAGCCAGGGAATGTCGTCGTTGACATCGAGCCAGGCCTCGTCGGTCTCAACGAGGACGGTGCGAACGCCGCCGGTCGTGGCGCTGGCCAGGATCAGGGCGTCATTATTCTGCAATCGGTTCATCCGCTGCACCAGCACCGAGTCCTTGCCGGCCCACTCCATATAGGGGATGTAGTCCTCGCGCGGGTCGCCGGGGAGCTGGAACCAGGTGGTGGGTCCGCCAGCGGCGCTCACCACGCCGGCGGTGACGGCGGAGTTGGTGGTGCCCACCTTCGGGTACTGGATGGGGATGACGAAGGGATAGAGCGAGTCGGTGTCGTTGATCATCAGGAAGGTGCCGACACCGGTCATGTCGAAGTGGTAGTAGGCGATCTTGGTCCCGTCCGGCGACCACCGGAAGCCGTCGCGGACGCCGAACTCCTCCTCGTATACCCAGTCGCTCATCCCGTTGACATGCAGGGAGTCGGCGCCGGTGGTAAGCCGGGTGATGGCGCCATCGGAGAGCCGTTCGACGTAGATGTCACCCTTCCGCACGAAGGCTACCCGGTCGCCTTGCGGCGAAAACTTGGCGTACATCATGGTGGAGGCGGGGGCGCCCTTGCCGCCCAGCTGTCGGAGCGCGCCGCTGGAGCGGTCGAGCACCCAGTAGTCGCCGCGGGTATTCTGGCGCCAGACCTTCTCGGTGTTGGTGAAGATCATGAGC
>SPDF01000306.1 GCA_004525055.1 Gemmatimonadales bacterium
ACCTGGTGGGTGCCGAACCGCGCGATGGTGCCGTAGTCCGGATCCTGTACATCGTTGCTGGTGTGCAGGATGTAGCTGACCGAGGTCAGGCTGCCGATCAGGCCGACCATGCGGTTCATGATCAGGACGGCGGCCGCATCGATGTGCGTCGAATCGGTGCTGGTCCCCCCAGGGCCCGGCATGACATTCTGCACGGTCGCCGAGAGGGGGGTCGTCAGGAGCGATGCCCCGCAGAGGGCGGTGAGCATGGCGTGGGTAACTCTCATACTGGCTCCCAGTGGGGGATGAGCAGCTGTATTAATACCCCGAAATGGGCCTGTCCCCAAAATATGGTGTGGGGAGGGGAGACTCTTGCCCGTTCCTGGTATGTGACAAATATGTCACATCTGCTTCCTTCGATGATGCCCGCACCAGCCGAGGACCTCGATGCCGCCTGGCGGGCGTTGGCCGACCCGCCCCGCCGCCGCATCCTCGATCTGCTGCGGAGGCGCCCGACGACCACCGCGGAGCTGGCCGCCCAGTTCGAGTGCACGCGCTTCGGGGTCATGAAGCATCTCGGCGTGTTGGTCGACGCGGGGCTGGTGGTGGTGCGGCGGGAGGGACGGCAACGCTGGAAATAGTTGAATCCCATGCCCATCCGCCAGCTCTACCGCCGGTGGGTCAAGCCATTCGAAACGGAGCCAGGCCCGGAAGGCTGCAGGCGCGCCAATTGTTGCCAACTGTCTAACCCCTTGACAAATAATAACTTAGCGGTTATACTTCATGCATTGAAACACGGGGCGTGACAGTGGATTCGATGCCCCATCTCGTCAGAATGGTCCCGCGCAGTCGGCGCGGCGGACCCGCGGATTGCCTCGATTTGCCTCGCTCGGGGGCCGGCGCTGACAGAGATATGACGCGAGCAGATTGGTAATGTCCTATGAACTACATTCGCAACGTCTCATTTACGGTCAAGCGTGACAAGACCGCTGAGTTCACCAAGGCGCTCACGAACGATATTCTGCCGATGATGAAGTCGCAGCCCGGGTTCAAGCACGAGCTGGCGATGATCAACGGGCAGCACGCCGTGGGCCTCAGCGTCTGGACGGACAAGGCGAGCGCGGAGAAGTATCAGACCGCGGTCTATCCGCAGCTGCTGAAGAAGCTGGCGCTCTTCATCGAGGGCACTCCGGAGGTCACCCACTACGACCTCGCGGTCTCGACCCTGGCGGTGTAAGCTCGGCCGTTGGAAATTGAAGTTGCTACACACGCGGGCGGTCCGGCAACGGGCCGCCCGCGTGTGTTTCACCCACTGAACGTCCATTACCTCGGAGACCTAGTGCCCGTGCTTCCGGGTCGGTCGCCGATCTTCAGTCGGGCCCGCCGACTACCTCGTCTTCCAGGCGCACCACACCCGGCATCATCGGCCGCAGTTGCAGGCGGCGGTGTGAGGCGGGGTGCCGGCTAGAAGGTGCCGGCCCCCACCTCGATGACGTAATTGAGCTGCTTGATGTCGAACCCACCGGTGGCCTTCACCCCGGTGCGGATGCCCCAGAAGTCGGTGAGGGCGCCAAGAAACTTGAGCGGGGTGTGGGTCATGTTGAGCCGGAACTTCATGCCCAGCTCCCCGACGAAGTAGGAGGTGGTGGTGTTGACATCGGTCGTGACGTTCTTGGTGTCCACCCACTCCAGCCCGCCGGAGAAGTAGCTCCCGATCCAATTCGACGCCGACGCCGTGTACAGCAGCGTCCACGCCCACCGGTCCGTCTCGAAGTACACCCGGTTCACCAGCCAGCCGCCCGTCAGGCTCACGTTGTAGTTCTTGACGATGAAGAGCGGAAAGGCGAAGGCCACGCCGCCGTGACCATCATACCGGTAGGCGATGGACAGGCTCTTCGAGAACGACTCGTCCTCGATCCATTTGTTGAACTTGGCGTCGGCGTCGTACTCGACCATGTTCGGCCAGTCCGGGTCGCCCTTGTCGGCGATGAAGTGCACCAGGTCGGGTTCCGCCAGCGTGGCCGGGGGGAAGGGCCGCAGCAGGTACACCGCGTGGTCCGGTGAGTAGACCCCATCGACCGTCAGGCTGGCGCGAAGCGGGCTGTCTTCCGGCAGCGGCGGCAACACCTGGTCCGGCTCCTGCCGTACCTTGGTCATCCACGCCTGGTACCCGCCGGAAAAGAGCGCGCCGCTGCTGATATTGTCGCGGACACCCCACGCGTCGTTGACGCGGCGGTTGACGTCGTAGCCGGGGGTGTAGTAGCCGTCGCCGTTCTTGTCGGTACAGCTGGCGTGCTTGCCCTCCTCGACGAGGATGCGCATCGGGAACTTTGCGCCGGCGTCGACGACGAGGGTACAGTCGTACCACAGCATGCCGTGCGCCTTGCCCACCACCTTTTCGACCTTGATGGCAAACTCGCAGCCGAGACAATTTGGAAGCCGGCCGATGACGAGCTTCACCTGCGCCGACTCGACGTCGTGCGGATGGCCCCCGAGCCCGATTTCACTGGCGTAATAGAAGAAGAAGTCCACGTCGACGGCCACGAGATTGACCAGGTTGAGCATCGACGCGCCGCGGTCGGCGCTGTCGGGCTGAAACGCCCAGCCCTCCGCGTTCGGGGTGTAGGCGAGGTCCCGGAGCATGTAGTAGACCACGGGGGCATCGGGAGCCGACTCGAAGGGAAAGGCCTCCGGTATCCGGATGTCCGTGCCCCGTTTGCCGGCCAGATTGGGCTCGTCGGGGGAGAACCAGAGGATCGGCGCCGCGTACGCGATCAGCCGCTCCATGGTCATGAGGGAGTCGGAGCCGGCCCAGATCAGGCCGGGAATCGTGTCCAGCATCTCACGGCTGTTGAGTGCTTTGGCGTCGTAGCGTACCTCTTGCGCCCGTGCCGGTGCGGCGGCCAGTGCGCAAAGGAG
>SPDF01000108.1 GCA_004525055.1 Gemmatimonadales bacterium
ACGGAGGCGCCAAACGCAGCCTGCTGCTGCATGTACGCCTGCGCGGTGCAGGCGTATTGGTCGCTATCGTCCTCCGGCATGTTCAGCGCCTGGCCAGCGTATTCGAAGAGTTCGGACTGTTGCAGCCGATTCGTGACGAAGATGAATTCGAGCATGACATCGGCGCCCAGGATCTGCCCGGTGCGCGGATTGACGAAGCTGGGGCCATACCCGCCGAAGGGTGGATTCGGGGAGGCGGTCCAACGCAGGACATTATACCGGAGGTCACCAGCGTCCCAGGTGGCGGTGTCCGGCTGTTCCTTGACCACCACCGCGTTGGTGAATCCGGCGGTCTCGAACGCCTTGTTCCAGCGGAGCGCCCCTTCACGGATGGCCGGGCGCAGCTCGACCGGGGTGGTGTTCTCGATCCACCAGGTGATCGGTTCCACCGGATCCGACATGGCGGCCCCGGGGTTCTTCTTGACCAGGTTCCACCGGTGCACCTGATCCCGCCACGGCGTGACGCTCGTGGAGGTGAGGTCCGTGACCTGGTCGGTGAAGTAGCCGACCCGGGGGTCGGCGAATCGTGCCTGGTAGTCGTTGTCCGGCATTTCGATGAAGGTGTGCTGGATCTTCAGACTGACGTTGCGTGCGTCAGTGATTTCCGGCCCTCCGCCGTTGGTGGGCGCCGGGTTGACGTACACGTACTCTACGACGACGTCGGTATTGAGCGGATATGACTTGACCGACACGACGTGGGTCTTGTCCTTGCTGAGGGTTCCGAGCTTGAACGACGTGCTGGCGGCAGGGCCGGGCCTCGGACTCGGCTTGACCTGCCGGAGAGTCTCGGTCAGGAAGAGGTCGTTCGCCTTGATGAGATACTCGCCAGTCGCCGTGTCAGTTGACGCGATTTCTATCGAGGCGAGCAGACCGGGGCTGATATTCGCGTCAGAGGCCCTGCTGAGGGGGCTGTCTGGATTGAAATAGAAGCTGGTGTTCTGGGTGACAAACTCGATCTTGTTGAAGTTCTTCCGCACCACGAACACCTTGTTCGGGCCGAAGGCACCGCGGAAACTCCCGGCTGGGAGCGCCCCCTCGTCGGTCACCGACCAGTAGATGAACTCCTTCCCGATCTGGTCCTTCTTCACTACCATCTGCAGCGCACCGGTCACCGTATCCTGGTAGATGGTGAACAGCCCCGCGTACTTGGCAGAGCTCTTGGTCAATTCCGTGATAGTCTTCGTGGGGGTCGGCTTGTCCCCGCCCGGCTTGCCGGATTTGCCCTGCGCATTCGCTGGACTCGGAGAGGTGACGGCGCCCTGCCCGGAGGCACAGGCAAGCGAAACCGCGCACAAAGATGTGATGGCGACTCGGACGATTCCTCGACCTGGCATGAACGGCTCCGATACAGAAGTGGACGGAAGGGCAATTCTCGGCAACAGCGACCGGGGCGCCTCACACTCAAGGCACCCCGGACAATTCTACAGCTATTTATCGAGACGGGAAGATGGAACGGTGGGTTTCAGGCCGCGACCCGGCCGCCGCAGGCGGCACAGAACCGGCTCCCGCCGGGGAGGTCGCTGCCGCACTTGGCACAAGCGGTCGGCGCGCCAATTGGCGCGCCGCACTCGGGACAGAACCTGGCACCCAGCTCCACGTGGGCCCCACAGGCGCCGCAATCGGAGGCGGTGCTGCCATCATCCCGCATCGTGGCCACCCGGGCCGCGACCCGCGCCTCAAGGTCGGCGGCAGGGGATGCGTCGTCCTCGGAGCGGAGCGCCGAGAGCGCCTCCACCGTGTATTTCTGCCTCAGGAATTCGTAGTCGTTGTCGCTGAGCTTGCCGGTCTCCCGGTCGAATTCGATTTCCTTCAGCGCGGCGAGGGCGACCCCGCTGCGGGTGTCCTCAAGATCCTCGAGGGCGTCCATGTCGATGACGTCCGCGGGCCGTGCGCCGTGCGCGGTGAAGAGCGGCTCAAAGACCAGCCACAAGAGCGAGAACCCCACGAAGGCCGCAGCCACGATTTCGAGCCACATCAGTCCTTGACCTCCGCCAGTGCGCGCCGCAGGCGTTCGAGTTCCTCGGGCGTGGCGCCGGAAACCGCGGCGATATCAATCGCCTCGGTGGCGGCCAGCGAGGGCACGGCCGCGACCTGTCGCTGACGCCGCAGGATCCACATCGAGAGGATGCCGATCCCGAACAGCATCACGATACCCGGCACGAAATACCCTGCCAGGTTGAAGCCCTCGGCCTTGGGGGCCATGAGCGCCTGCTCACCATACTCGCGCACGAACTCCTCACGGATCTGGTCCGCGGTCCTGTTGTCATTCCAGAGCGCGACGATCTCACGGTGCAACGCTGGCGAGGTCGTGCAGGTGAAGTCGGTGGTGCGGCAGGTGTAGATGTCGAGATTGCAGCCACACTGACACTTGAGGGTCTTCTCGAGCTCCATGATCTGCGCGTCGTTGTCAGCCCCCACCGTCGGGGCGCGCTGCTGGACCGCGTTTGGATTGTAGAGCCGCCCCGCCTCACCGCTGCCAGAGGCGCCCTGCGTGGCGCCCTGCGCGCGGAGCGCCCCGGCCCCGGCCAGGGCCAGTCCGCCGAGGGCGACCCGCCGCAGAAACGCCCGCCGCTCCGGCATCGTCCCGTTCATCTCAGACATTCTCCGCCCCCACGAGTGTGGCCTCGTAGCCGGCCTGGGTGCGCCGCGTCTCGGCGATGCCGCCGCCGCCGGGCCACATGGTCAGGATGCCGCCGACCACCAGCACCAGGCCCGCGAACCAGACCCACCAGACCAGCGGATTGATGGTGAAGCGGTAGACCGCCTCTTCCGTTCCGTCCACCGAACCGGCGTAGACGATGTAGAGGTCCTCGCGCAGATCGCTCCGGATGCCGACCTCGGTCGAAGGCTCGAACGTCGGGCGGCCGAAGCTGTCGACGTGCTGGCGCTTCTCGGACTTCATGACGCCGAGCGACTTCCCGTCATACTCCACCTGCACGGTGGCCGCAGACACGACGCGGTTCAGGGCATTGTACTGCGAGACGCCGAGGTGCGTCAGTTTGTAGGTGCCGCCGTAGGGGCTCTGCATCTCGATCGACTCGCCCGGCTTGAGCGTGGCTTCCTGGTCAACCCGGAACGCCATTCCGGTAAAGGCGATGAACATCAGCAGGATACCGACGTGTACGATATAGCCGCCATACCGACGGCGGTTGCGGGCGATCAGGTTGAACAACGCGATCGGGATCGACTCGCCGTGCATCCGGTGCCGCGCGCGAATGCCGCGGTAGAACTCCTGGAGCACCGTCCCCAGCACGAAGGCGCCGAGGGCGATCGTCATGATCGGGTAGACATCCCGCATCCCGTCGATGACGAGGGCCAGCGCGGTGACGAGACCGAACGACACCGGCAGGATGAACTGCCGTTGCAGGTTCCGGGCGGAGGCCTTTCGCCAGGCGATCAGCGGCCCGATGCCGGTAAGCGCGAGGAGGAAGAGACCCAGCGGGATATTCACCCGGTTGAAGAAGGGGGGACCCACGGTGATCTTGGTGCCCCGCACCGCTTCGGAGAGAATCGGGAAGAGGGTGCCCCAGAGCACGGAGAAGGCGATCCCGACCAGCGCCAGGTTGTTGAAGAGGAAGGCCGCCTCGCGGCTCAACATCGACTCCAGCTTCGCGTCGGGCTCGAGCTCGTCCCACCTGGTGTAGAGCATCGTGAAGCTGAGGACGCCGGCCACGAGCAGGAAGCCCAGGAAAAAGTAGCCGACGTTGGACTGGGTGAAGCTGTGCACGCTGGCGATGACGCCGGACCGCGTGATGAAGGTGCCGAAAATACTCAGCAGGAAGGTCGCGACGATCAGCGAGAGGTTCCATCGCTTGAGCATTCCGCGCTTTTCCTGGATCATGACGGAGTGCAGGAAGGCCGTCATCGTGAGCCAGGGGAGGAAGCTGGCATTCTCCACCGGGTCCCACGCCCAATAGCCGCCCCAGCCCAGCTCCACGTACGCCCACCACATGCCCAGTACAATACCGATCGACAGGAAGACCCACGAGACGAGGGTCCACTTGCGGATGGCGACGATCCAGCCGCTATCCAGCCGGCGCCGGAGGAGCGCGGCGATGGCAAAGGCAAAGGGAATCGTGACACTGATATAGCCGAGGTAGAGCATGGGCGGATGCATGACCATGCCGATGTTCTGCAGCTGTGGGTTGAGCCCACGGCCGTCCTCGGGGATGAACGCCAGCCGCTCGAACGGGTTGGCGGCAAAGATCATGACGATGACGAAGAAGACGACCACGATGTTGGTGACGCCCGCCACGTAGGGCAGCAGGTCGGCGTACCGACGTGAAGTGATCCATTGCGCGACCGCGGAGAAACAGGCCAACACGACCGCCCAGAAGAGCAGCGATCCCTTCTGTCCGGCCCAGAACGCCGACACGATGTAATAGGTGGGGAGGTTCCGGGAGGTGTACGCCGCCACGTACTCGATGTTGAAGTCGTGGGCGAACAGCCCCTTCCAGAGGGCAAGCGCCGCCACGAGGAGCGCGGCGGCGAGGGCGTACGACGACCGGATGACGGTCCGCTCCAGATCGGGACGGTCCTGCCACTTCCCCGAGAAAGAGAGGACCGCGCCGAAGGTACCGATCAGGAATGCCACCCACAACGCGAACTGCCCAAGGAGTGTCATCGGGCGTCAGGCTGCGGGGGGAGCTTCAGGGGTGGCTTCGTAGCGGGATCCGCACTTGGCCAACACGTCCGTCGCGTGGAACACACCGTCGGCGCCCAGCCGCCCCTCGACCACAACCTCGATGTCGCTCGCATCGGTGAAGGTGTCGGGCACCAGCCCGCGGTAGGTCACCGGGTAGACCTGCGTGCCGTCGGTCACCTGGAAGTCCACCGTTTGGCTGGCGGCGTCTCGCACCACCGAGCCAGGCACCACACGGGCGCCCATCTTCACACCGACGTTGTGGAAGGTGGGATCCGCCGAGGCCTTGGAGGCCAATTCGGTCGGAGTGAGAAAATAGACGCCCGTTTCCTTCACCCCCTGGAACATCAGGAGGCCGACGCTTCCGACGATCAGCACCGCGCCGAAGAGGAATTTATGGCCAGGCTTCATGGTCCCGCTCCCTGCGTGAGGTTGGATTCCGACTAGACTCATCAAGAATCGACTGACGGCCGCCTCGGAGCAAGCCCCGAATGGTCGAATAACGAAGTCTTCATGCCGATCTTAGCCTCACGGCCCCGAGGTGGCCGCCTGCTGGAAATCGGTCATCATCCGCTCGTGATCGCCGTACTCGGGGCGACCCTTCTTCATCTCTGCATCGTAATGTGACAGGAAGTTGCTGTAGGCCTTCTTCAAGGAAGCATCGTCCTTATTCCAGCGCGCCACCGTGCCCTGGATCACGTACCCGAACAAGTGCCCGGGGTCCTCGATCAGGAGGGTATCCGCAATCGCCGCGGCACCGGCCACATCACCGCTGTGCAGCTTCAGCGTGGCGAGGTGGAATCGTGCGTCGGCATCGATGATTTCGAGCCGCTCATAGGCCATCATTGCCATGGGGGTGAACTGCGTCACGGTCGCTTGGTCGCCCGACTCGGAGGCCCGCATGATCCGATTGTAAAGACGATCGAACTGCTCGCGGGGCGTCATCGTGCTCAGGTCGGGAGGCGTGCCGTCACCCCCTCCACCTGCGAATGGGGCCACCGCCCCACCGGCGCCGACGGCACCGGCCGCCTCCGGCGCCCCACCGCTTCCCCGCACCACCATGGCGAGTACGAGGACGAGGAGGACCGCGCTCACGACCGCCGCCACCGCCCAGGCCTTCCGGTCACCCGGAACCGCCGTCGGCCCACTCTGCCCTGCGCCGCCACCGGCCCCGGCCGGCGTCCCACACTGGGTGCAGAACTTGGCGCCAGCCGCCAAGGGAGCGTGGCAGGAGCTGCAACTGCGCGGGCCAAGGCTCGCACCGCAATGGCGGCAGAACTTCCCCTCGGCGTCGGCGCCGCAGGAGGGACAACGGGTGGTCTTGGCGGCCATCGGACAGAATCCAGGGTATAAGGGTGGGTAGCGGTCGGGACAAATCTAGCCAGACCG
>SPDF01000321.1 GCA_004525055.1 Gemmatimonadales bacterium
GAGGAGCACCCGGCGCAGAAAGTCTGGACGGTTGTAGCTGGTGACGACGGCGCTGACCCGGACGGGAGGTTTCATAATGGCCACTTCATACTATCGGCGCCGGCGTCCTTAATCAACGGAGCACGAGACGAGGAGAGCACTAGCGGCCGGCCCTGAGTCAACGTTGATTGCACTGATCGGTGGAAGATTCGGACCCGCCGTCTCGCGTGGCAGCCAGCCGCATGTGACAGGAAGCCCTTGTGGAGGATTCGATGACCAAGAACACGCAGACCCTCATCGACAACCTGAACCAGGACCTCGCCGGCGAGCTCGGCGCCGTCATCCAATACCTTACCTATGCCGCCAAGGTGACCGGCCCCTACCGGCCGCAACTCGTGCAGTTCTTCCTTGCCGAAGTCGCCGATGAACAGCTGCACGCCCAGTTCCTGGCCAACAAGATCGTGGCGCTTGGCGGCGAACCCACGACCACGCCGCGTCCGGTACCAAAGGCAAACACCAACCGGAAGATGCTGCAGGAGGTCCTCAAGGCCGAACGGCGCGCCACCGCCGACTACATCACGCGCGCCAAGGAGGCCGACGCCCTCGGGGAAAAGGGACTCGCCGTCCAGCTGGAAGACATGGTGCGGGACGAGAGCGGCCACGCCGAAGAGACCGAGCGGATCCTGCGTGACTGGCCACTCTAGGAACGGGCGGATACGCTGAAAATCTGGATCGACGCCGACGCCGCCCCGCGGGACGTCAAGGAGCTGGTCTTCCGGGCGGCCAAGCGGATGCAGGTGGAAACCGTCCTCGTGGCCAACCAGCGGCTGCAGACGCCGGCAGGCAATCCCCACGTGTCCGCGGTCTGGGTGGATGGCGGTCCCGACGTCGCCGACCAGCACATCGTCGACCATGCCGAGCGGGGCGATCTCGTCGTCACCCAGGATATCCCGCTGGCGGCGTTGCTGGTGCCAGAGGGCGTCGTCGTCCTCGACCCCCGCGGCGAGGAGCACACCATGGAGACAATCGGCGAACGATTGTCCATCCGTGACTTCATGGAACAGGCTCGGACGGCCGGGATTGTCACGGGTGGGCCCCCACCCTTCGATGCGCGGGCCAAGCAGGCGTTCGCATCTGCCCTGGACCGGGCGCTGACCCGGATGGTTCGGCGGACGTGAGGCACACTCTCGTGATCGTCGCCTCGGCACTCGCGGTCCTCGGCTGCCGCAGTTCTCGCGGGGGGAGCACCACATCCGGAGGCATCTCAATCAGCCACGCGGTGGTCCCGGCCTCCCCCTCACCGACCGACGCCTCCGCCTTCATGATGATCGAGAACACGAGCGCCGCGCCCGACTCCCTGACGGGCGTCAGCTCGCCGGACGCGGAATTGGTCATGCTCCACGAGATGGTCGACAATCGGATGGAGATGGTGGAGGGGCTGGCGGTACCAGCGGAATCGCGTGTGTTGCTGGCGCCGGGCGGCTACCACCTGATGTTGCACCGACTCACCCGTCCCGCCGCGGTGGGAGACACGCTCACTTTGCACTTACAGTTTGCGCAGGCAGGGGAAGTGGTGGTCCGTGCGCCGGTCCTCCGGTATACCGAGGCCATCGAACTGCTTCCCTAGGTCGGTGTTCACCCCGGCTGAATGAAGGTCCCGTCGCGGAGGTCCTGCCTCGCCTGACGGAGTTCAGCCTCGGTGTTCATCACGATCGGACCGTACCAGGCCACCGGCTCCTGGATCGGCCGGCCCGACACCAGCAGGAAGCGGATGCCCTGTTCCCCCGCCTGCACCGTGACGTCGTCGCCCCGGTCGAAGAGCACCAGCGACCGGTTGCCGGTGGTCTGCCGCACCAGCGTCTCGTCGCCCTCCGTTCCCTCGGTCAGCACGCCGCGCGGGGCAGAGGAGTTGCGAAAATCCCCCTCCCCCTCGAACACGTAGGCGAAGGTATTGCGCGCGGCCTCGGCGGGCAGCGTCTTACGCTTCCCCGGCGGCACCCAGATGTCGAGATACCGTGGTTGCGCGGCGACGCCATCCACCGGGCCGTCCTTCCCCCAGAAATTCCCGCAGATGACCCGCACCCGCGTCCCATCATCGTCTGTAATCTCGGGGATATCGGCCGAGGTGACGTCCTGGTAGCGCGGGGCGGTCATTTTCAGCTGCGAGGGGAGGTTTCCCCAGAGCTGGAAGCCGTGCATCCGCCCCCGCGCATCGCCCTCGGGCATTTCCTGATGCATGATGCCCCGCCCCGCCGTCATCCACTGCACGTCACCGGCGCCGAGGGCGCCCGTGTTCCCCAGGCTGTCGCCATGATGCACCGTGCCGGCGAGCACGTAGGTGATCGTCTCGATGCCCCGATGGGGGTGCCACGGAAAGCCCGGCAGGTAGTCGGCGGGGCGCTCGTTGCGAAAATCGTCGAACAGGAGGAACGGATCAAAGTCCTCGGTCTTTCCGAATCCGAAGGCGCGGTGGAGTTTGACCCCGGCTCCCTCCATGGTGGGCTGGGCCTGGATGATCTCTTTGATCGGACGAATGGACACGGCGACGCTCCTGCGCTGGGTTATTGAATACCCAACAATACACCTCTCGCGCCTTGGCGGTTCCGCACCCCTAGCGCGGGGGGCGGCCGGGGCACAGACTACGGTGTCACCCACCCCTCGGAGGCTTCCATGATTGGACTTGCCGCGCTCTGGCTGCCCATCCTGCTATCGGCAGTGGTCGTGTTTCTCGCCAGTTCCGTCATCCACATGATGACGCCGTGGCACAAAGGCGAGTACCGCGCC
>SPDF01000243.1 GCA_004525055.1 Gemmatimonadales bacterium
GACACAGCGCGGCGCCGTGCGGCGATCCTGCCAGACGATGGCCCGCCCGAGGGGCTCGAGGGTCTTCCGATCCCAGAGGAGAATCGTCTCCCGCTGGTTGGTAATGCCTATGCCAACTGGGCGCTCGCCCGACTGCGCGATTGCCTCCCGTCCGGCCTCCAGCGCCCCCTGCCACAGGTCGTGAGGATCGTGCTCGACCCAACCCGGTCGCGGAAAGTGCTGCGGCAACTCCCGATATCCGCGGCCGAGAACAGTGCCATCCTGGTGGATGACGAGGGCAGTCGTGCCCGTGGTGCCAGCGTCGATGGCGAGAATGGAGGGCATGTCAGGTGGGCCGCGCGGCAGCGAGGCGGGGCGCCGGCGATGCCCTGCGCGAGTAGAGGATGCCACCGACAATGAGCACGGCGCCTCCGATCTGGATCGGGCGGGGGTGTTCGCCCAGGAGCGGCCATGCCACCAGCATGGCAATGAGCGGAATCATCGAATTGAAGATGGCGGTGCGGCCGCTGCCGACGACGCGGACCGCATTGTTCCACAGGAGATAGGCGACCACGATGGCGAGAAGGGTCGCATACCAGATTCCGGTCCATGCACGGACACTCAGCCCTCCCCAATCAAGGTCGATGAGCCCCGGCCCTCCCAGAAGGAGCAGCCCTGGCGCGCCGGTTGCCATCGTCCAGGCGGTGAGCCGAAGGGTTGAGATGCGAATGCGCATTGCCCGGACTCCCAGCGTGAACACTGCCCAGCAGAGTGTGGCCCCGAAGATAGCGAGATCACCGGCAAGGCGCCCGACCCCGAGCGTGGCACCCTTCCCAGCCAGGATCAGCGCCACGCCCGCAAAACCCAGCACGCCCCCGGTGACCACCGGCCGACGCAGCGCCTCGATGCCGGTGACGGCGCCGAGAAGCGACACCATCAGGGGTGTCGTGGCGATGATGAGCGAGGCGTTCGCCACCGAGGTATGGGTCAGCCCATACATGAAGAAGACCTGGTAGAGCGTGTTGCTGAGCAGGCCCATCCAGACCAGGGTCCACCAGGCCTCTCGGGGCAAGGCAATCGATCCCTCCCGCCACTTCAGCACGGCGAGCAAAATGACCGCGGCCAGGGAGAAGCGAAGGCCGGCAAAGCTGAGCCCCGACATCTCTGCCAGCGCCATTTTCATGAAGGAGAAATTGGCGCCCCAGATGAGTACCACGACCAGCATCGCCACTTCGGCGCGTGCCACCTGGCGGGTATCGGTCACGCCACACGCCGATGGACGAGACGTCGGCACTTCACTCGGACGGGCACGCGGGGCGTCATGGCATTAAAATGCTCTCGTTCCGGACTGTTGGCCACCGCCCTCCAACCCGACCTCAATTATGCCCTACGAGACGCTCCTCTTCGACGTGCGCGACGGCATCGCCTTCCTGACCGTCAACCGCCCCGACAAGCTCAACGCCCTCAACGACGCCGTCATCGCCGACCTCGACCGGGCGGTGGCGCAAATCGAGGGAGACGACGCCATCAAGGGGGTCATCCTGACCGGAGCCGGGCCCAAGGCGTTTGTGGCCGGCGCCGATATCGGCGAGTTGTCCAAGCAGAACCAGATCACGGGCAAGGCCCGCGCGATGCGGGGGCAGGCCGTCTTCCGGCGGCTGGAACGGTGCGGCAAGCCGGTCGTGGCCGCGGTCAACGGCTTCGCCCTCGGCGGCGGATGCGAATTGGCCATGGCATGTCATCTTCGGGTGGCCAGCGAGAGCGCCAAATTCGGGCAGCCAGAGGTCAAGCTCGGCATTGGCCCCGGCTACGGCGGCACGGTCCGACTCCCGCGCTTGGTGGGCAAGGGGCGCGCGCTCGACCTGCTGCTGACCGCGCGGATGGTCGGCGCCGAGGAGGCGCTGCAAATGGGGCTCGTCAATCGGGTCGTCCCGGCGGAGAAGCTGATGGCCGAGTCGGAGCAGCTCCTGCGTGGGATCCTGGCCAACGGCCCGCTCGCCGTGGGGCTCTGCATCGAGGCGGTGGATGCCGGGCTGGAGATGAGCCTGGACGAGGCGCTCCTGTTGGAAGCCAACCACTTCGGCTTTCTCGCCTCCACGGACGACATGCGGGAGGGGATGAGCGCGTTCCTCGAAAAGCGCCCGGCGTCGTTCCGCGGCAGCTGAGCCGCCGTGCATCTCGACCGGATTGTCCTGCGAGGATTTCGGAACCTCCGCGATCTCGACCATCTCCTTCCGCCCGAGGGGGTGGTGTTCCTGGGGCCCAACGCCCAGGGGAAGACCAACTTCCTTGAGGCAATCGGCTATCCGGTGCTCTTCCGGGCGCTTCGCGGCGCGACCGATGCGGAAGTCACCGGATTCGGCGGCCCCGGGTTTCGGTTGGAGGCCATCTTTCACGACGGAGACCGCAGCCGCACCGCCGAGGTGACCTACACCGCCGGCAATCGCCGGAAGCGCATCATGCTGGATGGGGCGCCTGTGGCGCGGCTCTCCGAGGCGGTCGGCGCGTGGGTGGCGGTCGCGTTCCTGCCCAGGGATGTGGCGCTGGCGGGGGGGCCGGCGACAGAGCGGCGGCAGTATCTCGACCGGATGCTCTCGCTGGCCTCCACCGACTACCTCCGCGCGCTGGCCCGATACCGCGCGGCGCTGGCGCAGCGCAATGCCGCGCTCCGGCAGGGACAGGAACCGCTGGCGCGCGCCTTCGATGCCCCGCTGGCGGCGGCCGGGAGCGAGGTGACCGCGCTGCGCCTGCGCTGGGTGGCCGGCGCCGCCGATCGTTTCGCCGAGGGATTCGCCTCACTGGGGGAACATGGGCCGACGGGGCTGTCCTACCGCACCGACGCCGCCCTGGCGGACCCGGCGGGATGGGCGGACGCGCTGCAGCGGGTAAGAAACCGCGATCTCGGCCGGGGGATGACCACCATCGGACCCCATCGCGACGACCTGGTCCTGACGGTCGATGGCCGGTCGCTCCGCGACTTCGGCTCGACGGGACAGCTGCGCAGCGCCGCGATTGCACTCCGATTGCTTGAACTGACGACCATTGAGGAAGCGCGCGGAGTGCCCCCCGCCCTGCTCCTCGATGATGTGTTCGCCGAGCTTGATTCCGACCGCCAGGCTCGGCTGGCCGACCGCCTGCTTGCCCAGCGGGTGGGGCAGGTGTTCGTGACCGCGCCGCGCCGGGACGAACTACCGGCAGGATTGCAATTGCCGATCTGGTCGGTCCACCAAGGTGTCGTGACGGGAGCCGCATGAGACGAGAAGCACGGCCCGGGGACAAGAAGCGCCCGCTCACACCGCTCGCGCAGGTGCTCGAGGAATACCTCAAGTCGTCTGGGCTCGGAAAGGGCGTGGAACGCGCGGAGGTGGTACAGCGCTGGCCGGAACTGGTCGGCCCCCAGATCGCGGCGGTGACCCAGGCGGAATCGGTCTCGGATGACGGCGTGCTGCGGGTGCGGGTCGCGACGGCGCCCTGGGCCAGTGAACTCAGCCTGATGACGCCCCGTATTCTGGCACGGGTCAATGCCGGGCGATCCGGCCGGATCAACTC
>SPDF01000047.1 GCA_004525055.1 Gemmatimonadales bacterium
AACCTGCCCATCCGGTGGGAGACGACTATTTTTGTCCCATGGCCGCCCCGCACGCCCCCCCGACCACCTTTCGCGAATCGACCCTCTGGTCGATGCCTATTCGCGACCTCGGCCTCACCATCGAGGGGACCCGGCTCGAGCCGGTCGTAGACGAGTTCCGCCGCGAACTCGAGGTCGTCGGACTGCGGCGGGTCTTTCCCCGGTTCTACCTGTCCACCGAGTGGGGCGTGCCCTTCGAGACAGTGGCCATCGCCATCCCGTTCTACCTGGCGCATGAAGAGCTAGAGGAGATGCACGCTGAACGGGCCGGCCACGTGGAAGGGCAGGACCGGGAAGAGATCCTCCGCTATTTGCGTCACGAAATGGGTCACGTGGTGAACTACGCCTACCGGCTCTACGACCAGAGAGAGTGGGAGCAGTTGTTCGGTTCGATCAGGCAACCGTACGAGGACGACTACCGGCCGATTCCCTTCAGCAAGAAGCACGTCCGGCATCTGCCGGGCTGGTACGCACAGAAGCACCCGGACGAGGACTGGGCGGAGACCTTCGCCGTCTTCATCACCCCAGGGCTGGACTGGCGCGCCGAGTATGCAGGGCGGCCCGAGGCGCTCGCCAAGCTCAAGTACTGCGAGCGCACCCTCGCGTCGCTCCTGGACCGGGAACCGATGGTGATTGACGACGAGTTGGATGAGGACGTCGGGGAGATCGAGTACTCCCTGGCCAAGTTTTATCGCGACCTCCTGCCGAAGGAATCGCGTATCGGCCTCAATATCGACATGATGCTGAAGAGCATCTTCCCCTCTCGTGGTGCGCCGATCCAGCCGAGGGCGGCCTCCCTGCTCCTCCGTCGCCTGGAGCCGGACCTCCTCGACAATGTCTTTCGGTGGACCGGGCACTTCCCCGATCGCACCCGCGTCCTCGTTGACCATCTGGCCGGCAGGGCGCAGAGCCTGAACCTGTCCTACCATCAGTCAGAGGAACCCGCTATCACGGTGGCGGTGACCACCCTCGTCACGTCGCTCGCCATGAACTACGTCCACTCAGGCGCCTACGTGCGCTAGGCCTCCGCGGCCTTCTTCGCCGCCTCCTCGCCCTTCTTGCCCTCGTCTGTCGACTTCTTCCCCGCCTCGCCGCTCTTCTTCCCGTTCGACGGTGCCTTCTTCAAGCTATCGGTGCGTGTCCGCAACCCGGCGCCGCGCCGGTAGCGGTCAGTGGCCAGATCCACGATCCGCTGGATCAGCGCGGGATAGGGAATCCCCGCCGCCGCCGCCGCCACGGCGAACTCGCTGTCGCGCGCCAGGTAGCAGCTCGCGTTCACCTCCAGCACATAGATGTCGCCGGTGTCGGTGAGCCGGAGGTCCACCCGGCCGTAATCGCGCACCCGGAGCGCGCGGTAGGCGTCGACCGAGACCTTCTGGAGCTTGGCGCGCAATTCGTCCGGAATGTCCGCGAGCACAGACTTGGTTCCCTTGTACGCGGCGCTGTTCTCGTCCCACTTCGCCTTGCTGTCAAGCACGTGCGGCACCCCCTCGGGAAGCCCCGAGAAATCCAGCTCGATGGGGGGCAACGCGATCGGGTCGTGATTCCCCAGCACACCGACGTAGAACTCCCGCCCCTCGATGTACTCCTCGGCGAGGGCAGAGTCGTTGAGGTCTTCGTGAATGGTGGCCACGCGGCGCATCAGCGACTTCATGTCGGTCACCAGCGAGTTGCGGTGAATGCCGATGGAGGCGTCGGTGCGGAGCGGCTTGACGAAGAGCGGCATGCGGAGGTTGCCGCCGGTCTCGAAGTCGGCATCACGTGCGAAGACGGCGAATCGGGGATACAGAATGCCGTGGAAGGCGAGGAGTTTCTTGGAGAGGGCTTTGTCCTGCGTGAGGTAGGATTCGCCGGGGCCACACCCGGTGTACTCGAGGCCGAGGAGGTCGAGCAGCCCCTCCATGGCGATGTCGCCGAAGATATTCTCGGCGAACATCTCCACCATGTTGAATACGAGGTCGGGGCGGCGACGCTGCAATCCGGCAATGACCCGCTTCACATCGGCGTGGACCCCGAGGACGGCCACCTGGTGCCCCTGCCGCCGAAGGGCCCGCGCCACCTGGTTCACTACCACGTCGTACTCGGTGGAGCGTTCGCTGGCCTCGACGTACGTCAGGACGGTAATTCTCACGCGCGGTCCCCCCTCGGGTCAGTCGTCGAGTCCCATACCCCAGCGTATAAGTGATACGGGCAGCCCGCCGTAGGCGAGCAGTGCGTCGTGAAACTCGCGGATGGGGACGTCCGGCCCAGCCCGCTCACGCCAGCTGTCGAGCAGCTTGAGGATCTCCCGTCGCCCGACCGCATCGGCGAGCGCGTAGGTCGGCCGGGCGCTGGCCCGCCGCACCATCTCCATGGCTTCCTCGCGGTCCACCGCGAGGTGCTCGACGGCGTACGACGCGCCTTCGGTCGGCGTCATGCCACGGGTGTGCAACCCGACATCGAGGATCACGCGGACCGCGGCGCGGAGGCGCCGGGCGATCCCGAGCAACTGCTGTTCTGGACCCCCCGCGAAGCCGGCGGCCGCCAACAGTTCCTCCGAATAGAGCGCCCATCCCCGCACGGTCAGCGGCGTCCAGAGGTATTGGCGCACGAGGGAGGGCTGGCTGGCGGCGGTCTCCCGCTGGAGAAAGTGACCGGGCCACGCTTCCGCCGCGGCCCACGCCCAGGTCTCGTGCCGCGAGTGGGCCGCGCCGCCGTTCGCGTCGCTGATGAAGAGTCGGCCCCCACGCGAGCGCTCCGCGGGACTCGGCGGCTCGCACCACACGGCGGGGAGGAAATGCTGGAGGTAGGCTGGCGTGGCCTCTACCCGGAGTTCGGAAAAGGGCAGAGCGACGATTCCCGACGCGGCCACGAAGCCGCGCGCCCGACCGACTTCGTCCGCGTAGGCCTCGAGCAGGGAGACACTCGGCCCTTCCGCGCGCAGGCGGCGCACCGTTTCGGCCCACGGTTTGCCAGGGCTGAGGGCAGTAGCGGCGGCCCGCATCTCCGCGCCGGTCTCTTCCACCAGGCGCAGACCATAGCGCCAGAGTTCGGGCGCCGTAGCACGCAGCGCGTGTTCGTGATGGAGGCGCCGGTTGAATTCGTCTTCGCCGACGGCAAAGGAGAGTTCGGCGGGATTGGCCTGGAGTTCGGTGCGGAGCGTGGTCTTGAAATGGGCGAGTGCCGCCGCCGCCTCGTAGGCTGCCGCGGCGAGCGTGTCCTGCATTGCGGGGACCAGGCGCCCAAATTCAGCGGCCAACATGCCCGGAAGGTCGGCGCCGCCCTCGATCATGGTCAGTGCGGTGCCCAGCATGACCGGCGGGGGGCTCCGCAGGGTCGCGGTGGCGGTGGCCAGAAACTCCGGCGTGGCCTCCAGCCGCGCGAGCGCCGCCGCCGCACGCCGTTCTGTGTCGTCCCCGGCCCGGTCGATCAGCCCGTAGTAGGCCCCGAAGAGATGGGAGAGCCAGAAGGCGGGATCGTGGACGTGGGGGCGTTCGTGCTCGAACCGGAAGGTGGTGACCCGGATGTCGTCGAGGAGCGCGGTGCGGTCGATCTCATCCTGCAGTCCGGCGATTTCGATCTCCTCGACTGCTCCAGCCATCGCGCGAAGGGCGGCGAGTTGCCGACGGACACTCACATCATCGAAGGTGCCGAGCCGGGCATCGGAGGCTGTATCCCCGGCTGCCGTGCCGGCCGCCGGGTCGAAGTTCCACCGGAGGTCGAGGTAGGAACGGGCGAGCGCGTCAGTGACTGACGGCATCGGCTACGCTCTGTCCCCGGGCCGCCGCGATGAGCCGTTCACATTCCGCGACATCGAGCACGCGATCGGCCTTCTTGGCGGCCGCAAAGAGCGCCTCGCAGAGGAGGGCGTCCTCCGGATCGTAGCCGTGCTCCTCCAGCCAGCACTTCACGTTGGAGAGCCCGGAAACCGGGGAGATTTCGATGCGCTGCCGGAAACCGAAGATCCCGGCGGGCACGGAGGAATACACCCGGTCGGCGAGCCACTCGTCGCCCTTCTTGCGCGCCTTCAGGATGGCGGCGGCGTGCACCCCTGTGGCGGTGCGGAAGGCATCGGTGCCAACCACGGGGTACTGTGCCGGCACGGGGATCCCGGTGGACTCGGAGGCCAGCTGGCAGTACTCACTCAATTTCGACAGGTCGCCGGTGTGGAGGCCGAGGAGATAGAGGTTGACGATGAGGAGATCCATTTCCGCGTTGCCCACTCGCTCGCCGATGCCGAGCGCCGTCCCGTGCACCCGGTCGACGCCCGCTTCGATGGCCGCGAGACAGTTCGCGATGCCGAGGCCGCGGTCACGATGCCCGTGCCAGTCGATCTTGACCTCCTCGCCGGAGGGGGTCACGATCTCGTCCTGCACGAACTTGATCAGTGCACGGACGCCGGCCGGAGTCGCGAAGCCGACAGTGTCGGCCAGGCAGATGCGACGAGCACCCGCACGAATCGCCACCCCGTAGAGCGCCTTGAGCGTCTCCGGCTTGGCGCGCGTGGTATCCTCGGTCACATACATGACCGGCAGGCCGTTGGTGACGGCGTACGTCACCGCTTCCTCAGACACCCGTAGCATCTTGTCGAGCGTCCAGTCCTCGGTGTACTGCCGGATGCTCGAGCTGCCGATGAAGGCGGCGGCCTCAATCGGCACCCCGACCTCCTCCGACACCCGTACGATTGGCTCGATGTCGGCAATGACGGTGCGGGCCGCGCAATTCATGTCGATGGGGAGCTTTTGCTCGACGATCTCCTTCGCGAGCGCCCGCACCTGCGCCACCACACGGGGGCCGGCTCCAGGGAGTCCGATATCCGCGGAGCGGATACCCAGATCGGCCATCAGGTGGAGGAGGCGGATCTTGACGTCCATCGGCGGGTCAATGACCGACGGGCTCTGGAGGCCATCGCGTAGCGTCTCGTCGTTGAGCACCACCGGCTTCCGCGTATAGTCGAAGGCGGCGTCGCGGGCGTTCCAGTCGTATACCAGGTCCTTGGGTTCCATAGTTGTAGTCTCTCGCCTGGAGGCGGGGGCGTCAAGCGCCCTCGCGCTGGGTCAGCGTGCGTTGAGCTCGCAATCATCGCCGAGGCTGGCGTCACCCCGCAGGCCCGTCACCTTCACTCGGTTCCCGAGGAGGGCACCATCGAGCGACGAGGTGCCGATGACCGCGTCGCGACCGATGATCGTGTTCCGGAGGGTGCTGTCGGTGATGCGCGTTCCCGCCTCGATCGACACGTTGGGACCGATCGAGCTCCGCTCGATGGTCACGCCATCCTCGATGTAGACCGGATCGCTGATCACCACGCCAGGAAAGTCCCTGCGGCGCGCGGCGCCCTTCTCGAGCAGGATGCCGTTGGTCTCCAGCAGCGTGCCCGGCGCCCCACAATCGTACCAGCCGCCGACCTCGGCAGCCAGGATCCGCCGGCCACCATCGATCATTCGCTGGAACGCGTCGGTCAGGTAGTACTCCCCCTTGTTGGTCGGCGCCGCCAGCACGTCGTCGATGCCGGCCCAGAGAGCGGCCACGTCACGAACGAAGTAGAGACCGATGTTCGCCAGCTTCGAGATCGGGGTCGCGGGTTTCTCCACGATCTGGGTCATGTAGCCGTCAGCGTCCGTCACCACCACGCCGAACCGCTGATAGTCCTCCACCTCCTTGGCCCAGATGATCCCATCGGCGTCGGCCCGGTGGATGAGCGAGAGATCGGCCTCGAAGACGGTATCCACGAAGATGATCAGCACCGGCCCCGTCACGTAGGGCCGCGCGAGGTTGATGGCCCCGGCCGTACCGTCCTGCACCTTCTGCTCGATGAACCGGCAGGGAAGACCGTACCGATCCTTCGCGTACGCCTCCACCGTCTCCTTCAGGTGGCCGGTGATGAAGATCAACTCCGTCACGCCAAGCCCCTCGATCCGGTCCATGACCCAGTCCATCACCGGGCGACCCGCCACCTTGAGCATCGGCTTGGGGACCAGGTGGGTATGCGGACGGAGGCGCGTCCCCTTCCCCGCCAGCGGAATGATCACCTGCATCAGCTGCTCCGTCCGTAGCGGTCCGAGAGACGCACCAGATCGTCGAGTTCGGGGGTAGACGCCTCGAGCACATCGCTGTCAACGACCGCCTCGATCTGGTGGACGAGGCCCGCCGGGATGTGGACCGAGTCGCCGGCCCGGAAGGCGCGGTCTTCGAGCACCTCACCAGGACGGGTGCGGAGGATGAGCTCACCGGAGAGGACGTGCATCGTCTCGTCCTTCTTGTTGTGGTATTGCAGGCTGAGCACGTGGCCCGCCTTCACATGCAGCACCTTCCCGACGTAGCGGTCGGTGCGAGCCCAGATCAGCTCATAGCCCCACGGCTTGTCCACCCGGTACGGCACATCCGGCATCAGGTCCCCACAGGTCGAAGTTTGAACGAAGAGGGCGCGGTGACGCATGCGCGCACACACACACCGCAGCCGACACACCCCTCGGCACGAATCACCGGGTGCCCCGCCTCGTCGATGGCGAGCGCCTCGGGGCCGATCGGACAGGCCTTGGCGCAGACGGAGCACTCGGAGCCGTGGAAGGTGATGCACCGCTCCGGCAGCAGTTCCAGGAGGCCGATCTGCACACTCGCCCAGCCATCGGCAGGAACGGTGAGCGCCTCCGTCGGGCAGGCAACGGCGCAGGGCATGTCCGGGCAGGCGATACAGGGCTGCAGACGCGGATCGAAGAAGGGCGTCCCGGCCGCGAGTCCGGCGCTGGGGGCCGCGAATTGGATCGCGTGCGGCGGACAGACATCACCACACTCCCCGCACCGGGTACATGCCGTGAGAAAGCCGACTTCCGACAGCGCTCCCGGCGGACGGTGGTAGCGCTTCTGGACCACCGTATTCTCGGTCTTCTTGACGACGCCGTCGATCCAGTCTCCGACCAGACCGCGAAAGAAGTCGCGTCGGTCGCCGTCGCCACGATCCCAGGGTCCCGTCATACTGGAAGTCTAGCGGGTTGCGTGGCCCCACCCAATTCTGTCATTGCGAGGAGGCCCCGTGAGGGGCCGACGAAGCAATCTCGTGGCCTCGCAATGACAGAAAGGTGCGCCGGCCGACCTAGAACGCCGGCGCGAAGCTGAAGAGCCACCGGAAACCGACCTCGTCCGTCGGATTGGTATCCTGCGCCATCGACGCCTGGCTTACGAAGAGCGGCATATCGAAACGTGTCACGAAGGAAGTCTGGCCGATTCGATGCGACGCGCTCACGCCGAGACCGGCGTCGTAGAAGCCCCGCAGGGCGCCATAGGCCTCCGTGCCGCTCGACGGGTCGGCGAGGGCAGCGTCACCCCAGAGGCTGACACTGACCGTGCTGAAGAGCTTGGCCCCGTTGCGCGTCACGAGTGTACGCTCGATCTGTGCGTTGAGGCCGTAGGCCTGCCGGGAGCTCGTGTGCGGGTCAAAGCCGCGCAGATTGGCACCGCCTGGCACTTGGTAGTAGACCCCAGGGCGCACCAGGAGCGCTCCCTCCGACCGAAGGAAGGGATTGTACAGCTGCTCATACGGGTCGGCCCCGGCCAGGTAGATCTCACGCTGCTTGACCACCGGGTCATTGGCCAGTGCGGCGCCCGCAAAGCCGCGGAACGCGACCGATGTCTTGTCGAATGAGCGGCGCGCGGTGGCCACAAGAAAGCCCCGGAAATAGCCCTGGGTGTCGTACCGGTCGTTGGTGGTGATGCCGGGCCCTTCGTTGTCGTACATGATGCCGCCGCCCACCGAGGCGTTGACGCCGAGCTGCCAGGCGCCGGAACGGTTGCTGACCCCGCCGTACAGCGTGGCCTCCCCCGTGCCGGCGTTCTGGTAGTACCCCGGATCAAGAAAGGCCGTGTCGGTGGTCGCGACCCACCGGAGCGAGAGCCCCTTGGTGACGGTGGGTCCGAAAGTCCGGTGCGCGCGCCGCTTCTTCTCCAGGATGACGGTGGCCCCGGCCCGCCCTTCCATGCGGTACCCCTCGAACACCTGCGTCATGTTGGGGGAGCGGAGCGCCGTCGGATTCTTGACTCGCGCAAAGACATCGATGTTGGTGACGGGATCGTCGGCACCCCACCCGGTTCCGCCAGTAATCGAGAGCACGTTCTGGTCGAACCGGCCCATGTAGTCCGACCGGCCGCGGAGGCCGAGGGTCACGCCACCGGCGTCGTTGTACCAGGCCTCGGGGGCGAGGCCCAGAGTCATGTGGTCGCGTGCCGTCTTCGTCGAGAAATAGGTGTCGAGGTACGGCTCGGTCCGGCCGCCATTGGAGAAGAGTCCGAACGACTTGTGGTTGTTCAAGAAATTCCAGTCGCCGGTCTGGACCCGAGGGTCGAGGGTGACGCCCTTCGGCTCACTGGCGGTCCTCGCCACGACCCATTCCCGCTCGGCGATGCCCGCCGACCGCACCGTGACGGTGTCCGTCTCCGCCATCACCTGCACCTCGACGGGGATCTGTCTCGGCGCCTTGCGTACGACCTCGACGCGGGTCACCCAACTCCCGTCAGTGCTCTTCGTGTGACTCGTCCGGCCCACGGCATAGTCGGTCAGGTCCACCCCGTGCAGCTGCTGCGAGAAGAAGGCGCCGAGATCTTGTCGCGAGGTTTCCTCGGCGACCGCCCGGAATCGATCTTCATTCACGTGTTTCAGCTTCCACTGCTCGTAGTAGCGCCGGACGACCACCTTCATGGTGGAGTCGCCGACGACGTACTGAAGGCGGCGGAGGAAGAGTTCGCCGCCGGAGTAGATGCCGACGCTGTAGGTGAAGAAGTCCCGGTAGTCGTTGCTGATCATGCTGTACGGTTCGGCGTAGCCGTCGAGCTGCATGCCGAGGAGGAATTGCTCGGTGCCGACGATGCCGGCGCTCCCGCCGGTGGCCTCGGTGTGGAGGCCCTCCTGATACGAGGTGAAGCCCTCGTCGAGCCACCCCTCGCGCCATTCGTTGTTGGCCAGGATTCCCATGACATAGTTGTGGCCCAACTCGTGGACAATGAGCCCCTCGGAGGCGGAGCCGTCCATGATCATCATGGGGAATTCGGTGCCGCCCCCTTCGATCCGGTGGACGTTGGTAATCTGCGGCCAGGGGAACGTGCCGAAGGTCTGGTTCAGCCAGGCGAGCGCCTTCTCTGTGCGCTCGACCGCCACGCCGCCCCAGCTCTTCTCATCACCGGGTTGATAGAGGACATGCACGGCCACCCCGCCCCACCGCCCTCCCTCATAGCGATAGTCGGGATTGAGC
>SPDF01000295.1 GCA_004525055.1 Gemmatimonadales bacterium
GGAGCTTCCCCAGGCGGTGGAGCGCGCCCGGGCGGCGGTTGCGGCGGGGAAGGGGAGGGACGCCCTGACGCGCATCCGTGCGCCCGCTCCCCGTGAGCCTGCGAGTGCCGCCTAGTATTTGCGGATGACGCCGACGACGACGCCCTGAATGAGCACGTCACGCTCCTGGAACCGCATCGGTGCCATTGTCTCGTTGGCTGGCTGGAGGCGGATCCACCCACCGGCCTCGCGGTAGAATTTCTTGACCGTGGCCTCGGCGCCGTTGATGAGGGCGATGACCATTTCTCCATTTTCGGCGGACTGTTTGCCGTGCACCACGACGTAGTCGCCGTCGATGATGTGGGCCTCGACCATCGAGTCGCCCCGGACCTGCAGGGCGTAATTTGGGCCGCGGGCCGGGAGCATCTCGTTCGGTACCGCCAGTGTTTCGCTATGCATGACCGCTTCGATCGGGGTGCCCGCCGCGACCCGTCCGAGGATCGGAATTTCCGATGCGACCGCCGTGCCCTTGGGCGGCAGCACCTCGATGGATCGGCTCTCGTTGTAGGAGCGGCGGATGTATCCCTTGCGTTCGAGGTTGGTCAGGTGCTCGTGCACCGTGGCCAGGGACTGGAACCCGAAGTGTTCCGCGATTTCCTCGAAGCTCGGCGCATAGCCGTTTTCCGCAATCTGTGACTGCAGATAGGTGAGGATGTCGCTTTGTCGGCGGGTGAGCGGCATGACCGTCCTCCGAACGAGTGACCGAAGAGAGCCCGAATCAACCTACCCGAACATGAACCGAAGGTCAAGGTGACTTCCACACGCGACCGCATTTTGGACGGAATCCGGGCGCGCCTGCCGGCCTTGGCAGCCCGGCGTGAGGAGCTGAAGCGGCGGTCCCCTTCCGCGGGCCTCATCGCGCCGCGGCTCGACCCGGCCGCCCGTGCCCAGACCTACGCCGCCGCCGTCCTGCTGATCGTCCGGGCTCTCGAGCCGGCTGTCCTCCGCGAACTCCTCGCCGCGGCCCGCCAGTGGGGGCTCGGAGCCCTGGTCGAGGCGCACGACCAACGCGCGGTGGATCTCGCTCTCGCAGCCGGCGCGTCCATCATCGGCGTCAGCGGCCGCGACCTCGGCGACTTCTCCAGCAACGCCGCCGCGGTTCGGGCGGGGGCGGAAGGAGGAGCGGACGCCGTCCCGGTGGGCTCCGCACTTTCGGCTTCGGTTGATCCCACCCCCGCCTGGCGGGCGTGGCCGCGGTGCCGCGCCGTGGGCGTTGAGGCCAGGATCTGCGGGCGGACACACCCGGGCGACGCGGCGGTGGCCGTAGAGGCGGGGGCGTCTTACCTTGGAGTGGTGTTCGCGGGCGGTGGCAACAAGACGACCTCGTGCTGCTCTCTCTGAGCGGGCGTGGCGACAAGGACGTCGAACATGTGGCGGCATTGACGGGAGAGGTGCGTTGACCGAACCGGGCGCGGAGTTCGAGCAGGTATTACCGGCGGAACAGGTGGAGGAACTCCTGCGGACGCTGGTCAAGGCGTCTCGGGCCTTCCAGATGTACCTCCCGAACAATCCGATGTACCACCGTGCGGCCAAGAACCTGGAGACCGCCTTCGAGCCCGTCTGGTCGGCCATCGACGAACTCGTCCTCACCGTGCAGGAGACCGACTTCGTCTGGGAAGGAACCGTCGTCTACCATCAGATCAGCAAGGCGGACAGCCTCGCCTGGACACTCTATAAGGACGGACTCCGGGTGCTGACCCTGCGGAAGGGAGTGGAAGTCGAGGAGCTTCCACGGCTCCTCCGGGTGGTGAACCAGGTGCGTGGCCTGGCGCCGGATGCCGCCGACGACCTGTTCACATTGTTGTGGTCAGAGGAATTTCAGTACGTCGATGTCCGGTTCGCGGAGTTCGTCCAGGACTTCGGCATCGGGGAGATGGTCCCCGGTGCGGAGTACTCGGCGGGTGCGAGTTACGCCGCCGAAGTGCAGAGCGACCTCAGCGGGGTCGAGGCCGGCGAGCAGGCGGCACCGGCAGACGCGGCCGGCGAAGGGGAAGAGGCGGGCGGCGCGGCCGATGCCCCCGAACGGCCGAAGGGAGTCGTCGACCTCGACGAGTTCGACTCGACGCTGTATTTCCTCGACGCCGCCGAAATCGACATGCTGACGGCTGACCTGAACCTGGAATACTCGCGCGACCTGCGCGATCCATCGCTGACGGCGCTCTATGATCTCTTCGAGGCTCAGACCGAACCGGAAGTTCGTGAAGAGATCCTCGGCATTCTCGAAGCGCTTTTTCCCAACATGCTGAATGCCGGCGAGTTCCGGTCGAGCGCGGCGGTGCTGCGGGAGACCCGGGTGCTCTCGGAGCGCACGGTCGAGCTTCTCCCGGCGCACAAGGAGCGATTAATCCAGTTCATTGAGCAGCTCAGCGAGCCCGCCATCGTGAGTCAGTTGATGCAGGCGCTCGACGAAGGCACCGGCCGGCCGAGTGACGCTGACGTCGCCGAATTGCTGCGGGAATTGCGCCCACGCGCGCTCGCGACGCTGGTGGAATGGACGCCCCGCCTCACCTCCGCGCCGGTGCGCGCCCTGGTGGAGGTCGCGGTTCAGCAGCTCGCGTCGGCGCACCAGGGAGAGTTGCTGCGGTTGCTGCGATCGGGCGACCCGGAAGCGCTCCCCGGCGCCATCGAACTGGCAGGTCGCCTGAAACTGGAGGGGGCGGTGGCCGGGTTGGGCGAGGTGATGGGCAGCCGCGACGCGACGATCCGACAGGCCGTGACTGATGCGCTGGTGGAGATTGGGACGCCGGGGGCGCTCATGCTGCTTGAGCGCGCCATCGGCGATGACGACCGGGCCGTGCGCGTTGCCGCGCTGAAGGCGCTCAGCGCCCGCGGGTACAAGGGGGCCCTCCGGCGTGTCGAAGAGGTGGTGAGTGGCAAGGGTCGGAAGGATCTCGATTTCAACGAACGCCGGGCCTTCTTCGAGGCGTACGGCGCGATCGCCGGACCC